>CAZTYG010000159.1:0-5399 GCA_964617445.1 uncultured Blastochloridaceae bacterium | reverse complement strand
CAGACCGCGCCCCAGCTTGTCGCCCACCATTTCCAACAACTCGATCGCATCCGCGTTGCCGCTCTCTGCGGCGATGCCGACGTCCTTCGCGGTGATGGATTCGGCTTTGCCCGGATTGAAGCCCACCTCGCCGTCCTTGCCTGCCGCCCAGGCACGCGCGAGCTTGGCAATGCCCCCGCCGCTGCAAAAACCCTCGAACGACCCCGCCTTGCCATAACCCACCGGCCCGTCCGGTGCCAAACGGATGTGCCCCGCCTCTCCGGCCGAACCGGTCGTTCCTTCGTACAAACTGCCGTTCAAGATCAGTCCCGCCCCCATGCCCGTGCCCATCGTCATAAAAACCAAATTCTGACATCCCCTCCCCGCTCCGTAATGCCATTCCGCCAGCGCTCCCGCGTTCGCGTCGTTCATCAAGTGCGGGCGACAGCCCGGTATCCGCTCCTTCAACTCCTCCAGAATCGCCACCTCATCCCAGCCGGGAAGATTCGGCGGCGACTGGATCAACCCGCGTTTGGAATCGATCGGGTCTCCGCAGGCCACGCCGATGACCACCTGCGATGCTCCTTCGGCGTATTCCGCCGCCACCCGGCAGATGCGCCCCACGGTTGTGGCTGCGTCCACCGTTGCAAATGTCTCCGCCGTCTCCGGTCGGGCACCCGAAGCCCCACCGTCCACCACCGAGCAATTGGTGCCGCCGATGTTCACACCGATGATCTTCATGCCATGGAGTTTAGCCCCCGCCTCAAGCGGCTGAACAGCAACATTTCTATGGGGTCTCTACCCCATAATCCCAAAGCGGCGTCGCCGGGCTTCGCCCTCAGCCGCCGCATTCCATAGCTGATTTGGAGTGCGGTGACAGAGCGTAGCGGCGACACCGCTTTGGGAGCGCACCGAGGGCGGGGGCCGGTGGATCATGCGATTGGGGATGCCCTCTTCCGTGAACCGTGATGGGGCGGGCATTTTTCGCCGACCGGGGCGGTCGGACTACACCACATATTGGATTACTCGCGCGCGCCTTGTCCGTCGAGCAAACGGAACATGCGCAGTTGATCGTAACTGATGGCATCACCAACGAGCTCCTTTACTGGTCCGAGCATGGAGGTGTCGGCACGGGCGAAGGCCTCGCGCATGATTTCCGCTTGTTCCGAAGTATAGAATCGCCGCGGGTCCAATTGCTCCCCGATCTGCCCGGCGCGGAACAAATGGCTCCAAATCGTGCTTTCGGCCATGCCGCGCGCTGCGGCTATCGCAGGGACGTCCAGCCCCTGCTGATAAAAACCGATGGTGGCATCCGTGGATAGGTTTCGCGTCGGTTTGTCGATCTCCGGCCCGGAGGTGGGCGGGGGTGACAGGTCGTCGGCGAATTCTTTTTTACCAAACTCGCCCACGTGGGCGGCGATATCGGCAGTGAAAGCGGGGCCGTATTCCCCGCATTTGACCGAGCCGACGCCGGTGATCCTGCCGAATTCCGCCAGGTTGACCGGATAGGAGCGCGCCATCCAGCGCAGGGAGACGTCGGAGAAAATGACGTAGGCGGGGACTGATCGTTCCCCGGCGATCTTGCGGCGCAGGGCGCGCAGGCGCTCGAAGAGGACTTCGTCGCACTCCACCGCCCCGGCCCGGACGCGCTTCGGGGCCGCAGCCGCAACCTCGCCCGCCATGGGCCGTGTCAACCGCAGGGTCCGCTTTTCTTTCAGGAACTCCATGCCGGCGCGGGTGATCTCCAGCACATTGTGTGGCGGGGTCTGTTCCACCAAATTGAGGCGCAGCAACTCGCGCCCGATTTCTCTCCACGCGGCGCGGGGACGGGCTTTGCCGATGCCGTAAGTGGAAAGCTTGTCATGCCCCCATTTGCGGATTTTTTCGTCCATGCCGCCGGTTAGTACCGCGACTACGTGGGCCATGCCGACGCCGAAGTTTCCGTGTTGTTTGATGCGGTAGATGCAGGAGAGAAATTGCCGGGCTTCCAGGGTGCCGTCGAAGGTTTCGCGCGGTTCCATGCAGTTGTCGCAGGCGCCGCAGTTGGGTTCGGCCCACTCTTCCCCGAAGTAATTCAAAAGCATCCGTCGGCGGCACTCGGTGCCCTCGGCGTAGGCCACCATGCCGCGCAATTGCCGCCGCGCGGTCTCGCGCTCGTGCTCGTCTTCTTTTTCGTCGATGAAGCGCTGGTATTTGACCACATCACCGGCGCTGAAAAGCAGCAGGCACTCGGAGGGAAGCCCGTCGCGTCCAGCGCGTCCGGTCTCCTGGTAGTAACCCTCGATGTTTTTGGGGAGGTCGTAGTGGACCACAAAACGGACGTTGGGCTTGTCGATTCCCATGCCGAAAGCGATGGTGGCGCAGACCACGCGGGCGTCGTCGCGAATGAAGGCGTCCTGCGCCGCGGAACGGTCGGCGGACTCCATACCGGCATGATAGGCACGCGCCGTTACCCCGTTGCGCGCCAGCATCGCCGCCACTTCTTCGGTCG
This sequence comes from uncultured Blastochloridaceae bacterium, assembly GCA_964617445.1. Classification (GTDB taxonomy): domain Bacteria; phylum Verrucomicrobiota; class Verrucomicrobiia; order Methylacidiphilales; family CAZTYG01; genus CAZTYG01. The sequence goes on along the minus strand of CAZTYG010000159.1, from coordinate 2,929 downwards.
CCCGGCGGCTCTGACAATAGACAATTCCGCTTTCCCCCGCTCGCTCCCGGACAAAGGCCAGGAGTTGCTCGGCGGCGCCGCGCTTGGGCTTCACCCGGTAGGTGAGATTCGGGCGGTTGAAGCTGGCGACATGGACCGCAGGTGCGCGCAACTTCAGGTGTTTGACGATGTCTTCGCGGACGCGTTCGGTGGCCGTCGCGGTCAGCGCCATCATGGAGGTGCCGGGGAGCAGTTCCCGGAGTTGCGCCAGTTGCCGGTATTCCGGGCGAAAATCATGGCCCCATTCGCTGATGCAGTGGGCCTCGTCCACCGCGACCAAGCCGACGTTCCAGCGCTTGAGTCCGGCGAGAAATCCGTCGTTGAATATCCGTTCCGGCGCGGCGTACAACAACTTGAATTCCCCCGCCTCCAGCCCCTGCCAGCGTTCGCGCGATTCGGACTGGGAAAGGGTCGAATTAAGAAAGGTTGCCGCAACACCCGATGCCCGCAGTCCGTCCACCTGGTCTTTCATGAGCGCGACCAACGGCGAGACCACCAAGGTGAGGCCCGGACGCACCAACGCCGGCAGTTGATAACAAAGGGACTTGCCGCCGCCGGTGGGCAAAAGAGCGAAGACATCCCGTCCCGCGAGGACATCGTCCATGATTTCGCGCTGGCGGGGACGGAATGCACCGAAGCCGAAGGTATCTTTCAACACCTGCGACAATGTATCCAGGTCGTGCATCCGTCCGTTATGCCCCGTCAAAGCGGTGGCGCAACCTTTTCGTGCCGCGTGATTTCAGGCCGCCCGGCCACGGTGCCACATTTCGTGGTAGAGCCCGCGTTTGTCGAGCAGTTCGGGGCCGGTGCCGGACTCGGCAATACACCCATCCTGAAGGACATGGATGACGTCGGCGTGGTGAACCGTGGTGAGCCGGTGGGCGACAATCAGGGTGGTGGGTTTGCCCATGAGATGTTTGAGGGCGTCCATGAGTTCGCCCTCGGTGCGGGGGTCCAGGGCGCTGGTGGGCTCGTCGAGCAAAAGGATGGGCGAGTCGCGCAGAAACGCGCGGGCGAGTCCGAGGCGCTGGCGTTGGCCGCCGCTGAGACGGACGCCACGCTCGCCGACCTCGGTATCGTAGCCGTTGGGCAGAGAGCGGATAAATTCCCCGGCCTGGGCGGCGCTGGCGGCTTGTTCGATCTCCTCCATGCTGGCACCGGGACGTCCGTAGGCGATGTTGTCACGAATGGTGGCGTTCATCAGAAAAGTTTCCTGGAGGACGATGGACATGCGGCGGCGCAGGCTGGTTTTGGTGACTTCGCGGACGTCACGCCCGTCCACGAGAACCGAGCCTTGTTGAATGTCGTAGAATCGCGGGACCAGCGAGAGAATGGTGGTTTTCCCGGAACCGGTGCCGCCGACCAGGGCGACGGTGCGTCCGGGTTCGACGTTCAGTGTCAGGCCTTTGAGCACTTGGGTGGTTTCGTCGTAGCCGAAACCGACGTTGCGCAGCTCGATGCTTCCGGGGCCGGAGGAGAGTTCCTCCGCATTCGGGGCATCGGGCACGCGGTCGTCGGCGTCGAGCACCTCGAACACCCGCGCCGCTCCGGCCGCCGCGCCCTCCATCGCCCAAACGGTGTAGCTGAGTTGCTCCAACGGTTGGTAGAGCATGGCGAGATAGCTGATGAAGAGGATGAGGTCGCCGATGTCGATGGTTCCGTCCTGGACACGTTCGGCCCCGAAGTAGAGCAGCGCGGCGGTGCCGGCCGCGGTGATGATTCCAATGACCAGTGAGCTGGCGACCTGGGTCATGGTCAGTTTGCGGTTGGCGGTCAGCGAACTCTCGCATTCGCGCGAGAAGTGCTCGACTTCATGTTCCTCGCGGTTGAATGCGTGGACGACCCGGATGCCGGCGAGGCTTTCGGTGACGCGCGAAAGCACGTCGCTTTCCCGCCGCTGGACCTCGCCGCTTTCCTCGCGGATGCGGTGGGCGAAATAGTAGATGGCTGCCAGCAGAAATGGGACGACCGCCAGTGCCACCAGAGTGAGAAAAATATTGATGTAGAGCAGTACGGTGGTGATGCCCACAAGCATCAGGCCGGAACTGATCACGGTGGCGAATCCCCGGTTGAAGAAGGTTTGGATGGACTGGGTATCGTAGGCGACACGAAAGCTGCTGTCGCCGCTGCGGCGGTGATCGTGGTAGATCAGGGGCAGAAATTGCAGGCGGGCAAAAACCTCGGTGCGCAGCCGCCAGAGGGCGCGCAGGCCGATTTCGACCAACCAGTAATTGTTGAGGAGATTGAACAAACCCCAGAACAGATGGATGACGACGAGCAGTCCGGCGCAAACGGCGATGGCGGTCAGAAACTCCCAAGGGCCGCCAGGCACAGGCAAGTAGTACTCCGGACCGGGAGACTGCAGGACGTTGCTGATGACCCACTTGAGCGGCCACGGCGTGAGAAGCTTCAGACCGGTGGCGAGCAGCAAAAAAAGCAGGGCGAGCAGGATCGGCCCGCAGAAGGGGCGATAGTAAAGCGTGACGCGATGGTAGAGATTCATGAACGCGTCCCCTCGCCCGCTCCGGTAGCGGACTCCGGGGAGGCGGGCTTGGTGGCGGCGCGGCCACCGGTCTTGACAGGCTGGATCGACAACCGATGCGCGGCGGCTTGGACAAGTTCGGCGACGCGGTGGCGAATGATCCACGCGCGGGCCATGGTGTAACCGATTTGCAGCACAGCAATGCCGACCGCAATCAAGTACCACTGCGGAAACAACAGTACAAAGACCGCCAGCGCGCCCAGCAGGAAAAAGCCGACCAAAAAGCTGAAGGTGTTGCAGACCGGGGTGACCCGCATTTCGATGAGTATTTTTCCGCCGGAATAGAATTCACTGACGGTGGTGAGTCGCAGATGCCACCAACGGTCGGCGAAGATTTCGATGTCCCAC
>CAZTYG010000158.1:0-5405 GCA_964617445.1 uncultured Blastochloridaceae bacterium | reverse complement strand
TCCCACTTTGTGCTTACCGCATGGTTGGCGATACCGCTTCACGCAGAGGAGCCGATCGCCCCCGCCCCGGCGGAAGGCGATGCGGTGGAAACGGTCATGACCGGAGCCACTGTGCAGGGCAAACTCGTTTATGTCGTGCCGGTTCGGGACGACATCGACCAGTCGATCGTCTATGTCGTAAGGCGTGGGGTAAAAGAGGCGATGAATGCCGGGGCCGATGTCCTGATCCTCCACATGGATACCAACGGCGGGCGGGTGGATATTACCGAGGAAATCATGGGAATTGTTGCCCGGTTTGAAAATCAGGAGGAGACTTACACTTATATCGACACCAAAGCATTTTCCGCCGGCGCTTTCATCGCTTCATCCACCAAACACATTTATATGGCTCCGAGCAGCGTCATCGGCGCGGCCGCCCCGATGTTGATGGGGGGCGCTGAAATGCCGGAGTCGGTGGAGGAAAAAGTGCTTTCCGCTGTCCGCGGTCTTGTGCGCGCGAGCGCCGAGCGTCACGGGCACAATCCGGATGTTTTCGAAGCCATGATTGACCGCGACCAGGGACTGGAAGTGGAAGGCGAGGAGATTGTGCCTGTGGGAAAGATTTTAACACTGACCAGCAACGAGGCCGCCAAAGAATACGGCGTCCCGCCCCGCCCTCTCCTCAGCTCCGGCACAGTCAAAAACCTCGATGAATTTATCGAACAAATTGCCGGCTCAGACGCGCGGGTCGTGAAAGTCGAACCGACCGGGCTGGAACAAGTCTCGCGATTCATTGTATTGATCTCACCGCTGTTGTTCGGCGGCATGTTGTTGTTCGGCTACGTCGAGCTTAAAACCCCGGGTATCGGAGTGTTTGGATTGGCCGCAGTGCTCTGCGCCCTGCTGTTCTTTTTGGGGCACTACATTGCCGGCTTCACCGGTCACGAATACGCGGTGCTGTTCGCCCTGGGGGTCGTTTTGGTCATCGTTGAATTATTTATTTTTCCCGGGCTGATTTTACCCGGCTTGATCGGTGCCGGGCTGATCTTTTGGGCTTTGCTCAAAGCCATGGTGGATAAATATCCCACCGATCCTTTTCTGCCCACGGTTCCGCAGTTACAGTTGCCCATTTTGAACCTGACTTTTGGGGTGATGATCGCCCTGGTGGGGATATTGATATTGGCTCGAATTCTGCCCAAGACCCCGCTGTACGGACATCTTGTGCTGGATACGGTGGTGCCGGACAGCATACCCATACGGTCCATGCCCTATCGGGAAGGCCAGAGCGGCGAGGCGGTCACCGCATTGCGACCCAGCGGCACCGCCGATTTCGGTCAGGGCCCGGTGGATGTGACGACCGAGGGTGAATACATCACCCAAGGGGCCACAGTGAAAATATCCCGGATCGAAGGATTCCGGATTCTTGTGGAGGCGGCATGACGTTGCTGATTGGATTGCTCATTGCGGGAACACTCTTGTTGGTGGCGGAGATTTTTCTGCCGGGCATGATCGCAGGCATATTCGGATTGATCTGCTGGTTCGGTGCTGTGGTGTGGGCCGGAGTCGAGTTTGGCACCTCCACCGCCCTGGCGGTGCTAGCAGGAGAGGCTGTCGGTGGCCTGGCATTGTTCTTGGCATGGATGAACTGGTTTCCCAAATCCAAACTGGGAGCACGCTTCAGTCTCCCTCCGACCCCCGACCAACGTTCCGCCGAAGACCACAATCTCCTTCTCGGAAAAACCGGTGAAACTCTCACCTCGCTGCGTCCCAGTGGAGTGGCTCGAATCGACGGCAGACGCGTCGATGTGATCAGCGAAGGACGGCATCTCGATCCCGGCGAGCAGGTCGAGGTTGTCAATGTCGAGGGCAGCCGTATAGTCGTCAGAACTTTCCAAAACTCCAACCCCACCACAAACACCCAGTAAAGAAAAACCACCACCATGATCATCGTATATATTGTCCTTGGCATTGCGGGCATTGTTGCATTCATCCTCCTCGCCAATTTTCTCGGATTGTTCATCCGCGCATGGACTTCGGGCGCGTATGTGGGGTTTCTCACCCTGATCGCCATGCGACTGCGCGGCATTCCCAGTTCCCTTATCGTCAACGCCCGGATCACCGCCGTGCGTGCGGGCATCAACCTCAGCACCCAGGAGCTGGAAACCCACTTCCTGGCCGGTGGTCAGGTGCATGATGTCGTTCGTTCCCTGATCGCGGCGGACAAAGCCGGAATCTCGCTCGACTTCAACCGTGCCTGTGCCATCGACCTGGCCACCACCGGCACCGGCAAGACGGTCTATGAAGCCATTCGCACCAGCATCAATCCGAAAGTCATCGACTGCCCGAACCCCTCCTCCGGCAAAACCACGATTGACGCCGTGGCCAAGGACGGCATCGGCGTTCGTGCCCGTGCCCGGGTGACCGTGCGCACCAACCTCGACCGCTTCGTCGGTGGTGCGACCGAAGAAACCATCATTGCCCGAGTTGGCGAGGGCATCGTCACCACCATCGGCTCCGCCGAAACCTACAAACACGTCCTCGAAAACCCCGATAACATCTCCAAAAACGTGCTCCAGCGCGGACTGGACTCCGGCACCGCCTTTGAAATTCTCTCCATCGACATCGCCGACGTGGATGTGGGCGAGAACATCGGCGCCAAGCTGCAGGCCGAGCAGGCCGAGGCCGACAAACGCGTGGCGCAGGCCAAAGCGGAAGTCCGCCGCGCAGCCGCGGTCGCGGTTGAACAAGAAATGCGCGCCCGCGTCGAAGAAATGCGCGCGAAAGTGGTGGAGGCCGAGGCGCAGGTGCCCCTGGCCATGGCCGAAGCCTTTCGCAGTGGCAACCTTGGCATTCTCGATTACATGAAATTCCGCAATGTCGAGGCCGACACCAAGATGCGCACCTCCATCTCCAAAGACCTGCCCTCCGACAAATAAACCGTTATGGAGGGCTTCAACATCGGCGACTGGATTCTACCGGTCTTCCTGATCGGTGGTGCCATTGTCCAGTGGCTCTCCTCCCGCAACAAAGAGGAACCGGGTGGCACCGATTCCTTCGGCGGCCCCTCGCACGAGAAGGGTCGTCCGGAGGAGCGTTCCGGTCGCGAGTGGGACGATCTGTTGGAGGCCCTGGGCCGTCCCGGACAGGGCGGTGCCCCCGGCCAAGCCGGCACGCCACCCCCAGCGATTCCTACCCGCGAAGAAATTCACCGCCGTCAAACTGGCCGCGCCACTCCACCACCGGTTCCCAAGCCGGCGCCCGCGATGCCGGCTGAATCCCGCCGAATGTTGGACGCATGGCAGGGCCGCCAGGCGCGTGCCGAACCGGTCCATGCCGAATTTCAGCACACCAACATCGGTGCCATTGGTCCGGAAATCGGCCAGCAGGACGACATCGCTGCGAGTTCCCCCTACGGCAAGCCCGGTATGCGCTCCGTCCGCGACCGCCGTGCCAACCGTTTCAAATCCTTCCTGGCCGACCGTGATTCGATCCGCAAGTCCATTGTCGTGAACGAAGTTCTGAGCCCGCCGGTTTCCATGCGGTGATCGACCGCTCCGACTTTCACCGCACGCGTTTGCGCGGTGCTTTTTTTCTGGCCCGTGGCGTAGCCGAGCGTGGGGACGGGGTGGCACCGGTTCTTTCGGCGGCTTTCTTTTTGTCGCGCAACACCCAGCGGATCGGGCAGCCCGCCAGATCGAATTCCTTGCGCAGCGCCTGTTCCAGATAACGGCGGTAGTCCTCGCTCCACAGCGACTTGTCGTTGATGAATGCGGCGATGGTGGGGCGTGTGGTCTGGTCTTTGATCTGCGCGGCGTAGTAGATTTTCAGGCAGCGGCGGTTGCGGGCGGGCGGGGTGTGGCGCTCCATGGCGCGTCCAATCACCCGGTTGAGCAATCCGGCCGGCAGCTCGCCCGCACGGCGGCGGTTGATTGCGGCGACCTCGCCCATCCAGCGGTCCAAATTGTCTCCGCGCAGCGCGCTGGCGAAAACCACCGGGGCGTAGTCCAGAAAGAACAGCGCGGAGCGCAGGGCTTCCTCGTATTGCTGGCGGAAGGTTTGCGGACGGACGCCCTCGTTGCCGCCCCAGCCGGGGGGGAGGCGGTCGGGCATGTCCACGGCCAGGTCCCATTTGTTGACCAATACCAGACATGGCCTGCCCGCCTCGTTGATCAGACCGGCGATTTTTTTCTCCTGCATGCCTGCGCCGACGACGGCGTCGATCACCAGCACGCAGACATGAGCGCGGTTGATGGTGTGGGCGCTGCGCGAGGCCATGGCCTGCTCCAGCGCGTCATGAACACGGCTTTTTTTGCGCAGCCCGGCGGTGTCGATCAGGCAGAATTTTTCCCCGTTCCAAACAAGGTCCACATCGACCGCATCGCGGGTGGTGCCGGCTGTTTCGCTGACAATGACACGCGACTCTTTGAGCAGGGCGTTGATGAGCGAGGACTTGCCGGCGTTCGGGCGTCCGACCAGGGTGATGCGAGTGCCTTCGAGTTGTTTTTCCTCGCCTTCGCCCCCTTCCACCAGGTTCCATTCTTTGGTCAGATCGGACATCATTTCGCCGATCCCGGTGCCGTGGGCGGCGGAGATGGGGAAAACCGGCTCCAGTCCCATGCGGGCGAAGTCGGACTCGGAGGAGCTTTGTTTGTCGGAATCGACTTTGTTGACCACCAGGCAGGCGGGTTTGCCGCCTTTGCGCAGGCGGCGGGCGACTTCCTGGTCGAGAGGGTGCAGGCCTTCGCGTCCATCCACGACCAGCAACACGTGGGTGGCCACCTGCAGGGCCATGTCCACCTCGTGCTGGATGGCCGACTCGAAACCCGATTCATCGTCGAGTCCGATACCGCCGGTATCCATCAGGGTGAATTCTTTACCATTCCATGAGCATTCGGCGCTGATGCGGTCGCGGGTGACGCCGGGTTGGTCATAAACCAGGGCGATCTGGCGGCGGGCCAGGCGGTTGAAAAGGGAGGATTTGCCGACGTTGGGTCTGCCGACAATGGCGATGCATGGTTTCATGGGGATTCTTGGAAGTCAGTGGTAACCACTGGCCTGGATGTCGTGACAGCCGCGCCATAAATACACCAGCAAGGAGGCCAGGGTCAGAAGCGACGCGACCGCCACCACGGTATGTAGCCAGAACCCGGAGACTTTGAGAAGAACCAATGTGATGGTGCCCATCAGGAATACCGTGGCGGCCTTACCGGTCCAGTGGGGGCGAACCCTGACGTTGCGGACCACGCGGTCCAGCACCATGTAACCCAGAACCAGAAAAACATCACGTCCAAGGACCAGCACAAGAAACCAAATCGGGAGCGGCGGCATCGCCAGGCCCATGTCCAGGAAGCCCAGGATCACCAGCGCGGAAAGCATCAACGCCTTATCCGCAAGCGGGTCGAGCATGGCACCAAGCGCGGAACTTT
>CAZTYG010000157.1:3972-5408 GCA_964617445.1 uncultured Blastochloridaceae bacterium | reverse complement strand
TCAGCATGTGGGAATGACTCCCCCGTGAACCAAGGTGGATCATCTCGACGGGCGGAGCGCCCGTCCTACAGTTCGGACCCTGTTGCTGTAGGCCGACCGCACCGGTCGGCGGAAAGAAGCCAGTCCCCCCCGGTTCACGGGAGAGTCATCCCCGTGGCGTGATCCACCAACCCCCGCCCTCCGGGCGTTGCCAAAGCGGTGTCGCCGCTGCGTTCTGCCACCGCACTCCAAAATCAGTAGGCAGCCGCGGCGGTGGTGCCGCCGTGGATGGCAACGCCGTTGGAGGTGCCGAGGCGGGTGGCGCCGGCGGCGATCATGGATTCGGCGGCCGCGCGATCACGAATGCCCCCGGAGGCCTTCACGCCCATGTCGGGGCCGACGGTTGCGCGCATGAGGCGGACGGCTTCGACGGTGGCCCCGCCGCTGCTGAAGCCGGTGGAGGTTTTGACGAAGGCCGCGCCGGCGCGTTTGGCGGCGAGGCAGGCCTGGCGGATTTCTTCTTCGGTGAGAAGGCAGGTTTCGAGAATGACTTTGACGACACGGCCCTTGGCGGTGGAGACAACTTCGTGGATTTCGTGTTCGATGAAATTCCAGTGGCCTTCTTTGGCCGCGCCGATGTTCATTACCATGTCGATTTCATCCGCTCCGGTCTTCAGGGCGTCGGCGGTGGCGTGGGCTTTGCTCTGGGGAAGGGTGGCGCCGAGGGGAAAGCCGACGACGGTGCAGATTTTGACCTCCGAGCCGTTGAGCAGAAGTTTGGCGTCGGCGATCCAGTAGGGATTGATGCAGACAGAATAGAAGCCGTGCTGGACGGCCTCGGCGCAAAGTTTTTCGATCTGCGGCCGGGTGGCTTCGGGTTTGAGGAGGGTGTGGTCGATGAGGCGGGCGATGGTTTCGGTCATGGAAATGATGGAAGCGGGTCGCAGCTCGCCGGGAAAGCACAGAGTTTGCTAAATGTGCGATCAGAGTTTGCTCAGAGTTTGAAATCGCCCTGGAGTTTGAGGTCGTCGGTGTATTTTTTCCGGCCCTCGACCTTTTCGATGTAGTTGAAGAATTCGTCCGGTTGTTCGAAAAGGTGGCCTTTTTCGATGTAGCTGTCGGTGGTGAAGGGGCTGAAGCCCTTGGGAAAGATCATGTAGCGCGCCTTCATGTAGTCGCGGGCATGACCCAGTTCGTCCATCATTCCGGCCGAGAGTGGGGGGCGTTCGGGGTAGGGGTGAATGGCGACGACAGCGTGGATTTTCCCGACATACCAGTGAAGGTCGCGGTGAACGGTGTAGGCGTAGATGGCCTCGCGGTTGGCCTGGGTTTCGTGATCGTAGTTGGTGCCGATCTCCACGGTCTGGGGATCGACCACCACGGCGTATTCGCGCAGGCGGTCGATGACTTTATTGACCTCCAGGCGCATGTCCGGAGTGGCATAGGTCATGGAGTAG
>CAZTYG010000157.1:0-3962 GCA_964617445.1 uncultured Blastochloridaceae bacterium | reverse complement strand
CGGTTCGCCGACGGCGATGACGTAATGCGGAATGCCCATGTATTTGGCCCAGTCCTCCGACAGGCTGACTTCCTCGTGCATCCAAGAGAGGATTTCGTAGAGGTTGTGGTCGCGCTCCTTGAGGGTTTGGAGGAAGGGGTCTGATGCGCGCGGTCTTTCGAGCTTTTCTTTGATGAGCCATTCGGCGTCGATGAGGGTGACGATAAGGTCGGGCTTGATGAAGTCGCGAATGATGCGCTGGTCCTTGAACTTGCGGTTGATGCGGTTCCACTCGACGGTGGCCGGGGCGCGGACGATGACGTGCTCGTATTGGTTTTTCTCGATCTCGAAGCCGATCTTTTCGTATTCGCGCTCGCGGGTGAGTTCAAAGACGTAGTCGGTGGTGCCCAGCAGGCGTTCCAGGGGTTTGCGGCCGTTGCGGGTGAACTCGTTGACGGCGTTAAAGACTTTGATGTCCTTGTGGTTTTTCTGGCCGAGGGCGACGACGCGTCCGAGGTAGTCGGCGTCGTCCATGCCGGCGATCATTCCTGTGACAAGAACACGCATGGGGGCTATTCCAGTGAAGAACGCACAAATACCAAGAAAAAAGGACGGGACAAATCGTGACAAACAGGTGGCGGGAGAATCATGCCCTGCGAACCAGTCCTGCCATGACCCCCTGAATTTCGAGCGAACCGAGGGGAATCAGGTCCGGGTAGGCGGGGTTCTCCGCGCGGAGCCAGGTGCGGTTGGTTTTTACGATCAGTCGTTTCAGGGTGGTTTCGCCGTCGATGAGGGCGGCAACGATGTCATGGTGGCGGGCGGGTCGTTTTTCGAGGACAACGAGGTCGCCGTCGAGTATGCCCGCGTCGGTCATGCTGTCGCCGCGCACGCGCAGGGCGAAGCGGGGGGCGGGCGTTTTCCCGCCGAACCATGATGCGTCCAGCGGCAGGCTTTCCAGGGGGGATGGCTCGACGTGTTCCGGGACGCCGGCGGGAATGGTACCGTAAACCGGGATGCCACCATGCCAACCGCCTCGCGGGCGGACGCCCCGTGAACGGCGGTCGCGCTCGATCAGGCCCTCCCCGTCCAGCCTGTCGAGCAGACGTGACACCGACTGCGGGCTGCGATAGCCCATGCGCTGTTGCAATTCACGCACCGTCGGCGGGCGTCCGTTCGCACGAAACCATTCGTGGATGATTTCCAGTAGTTGTCGCGCGTCCCAGGCCATGCATACATTTGTATCCTTTTTTTTGATTTCTTGCAGCAGGAAAAATTGAAATATGCGGGGCGATGGCGGGAAAAGTTGGCAGGACGAGAGGGCAGGGTATGCTTCCGGGATGCGATACCGGAGATTCGGGCGGACGCAACTGCCCATGCCCGTGTTCTCCTGCGGAGGAATGCGATACCAGCACAAGTGGGAGGATGTGGCTCCGGAGGACGTTCCCAAGGCCAATCAGGAGAATCTGGAGGCCGTCATTCACCGCGCGTTGGAGCTTGGCATCAACCACATCGAGACCGCCCGCGGCTACGGCTCCTCGGAAATGCAGCTGGGCTGGGTGTTGCCCAAGCTGCCACGCGAAAAAATCATCGTGCAGACCAAGGTCGGCCCGAGTGCGGACCCGCACGCGTTCCTCGAAAACTTCAATAAATCCCTGAATTATCTGGGCTTGGAATACGTGGACCTGCTGGGGCTGCACGGCATCAACACCCCGGAGCTGCTCGACTGGTCGGTGCGCAAGGGCGGCTGCATGGACGCGGCACGGCAACTGCAACGCGAAGGCCGTGTCCGGTTCATCGGCTTTTCCACCCACGCCCCGTTGGAGGTGATTCTCGCTGCGGTCCGCACCGGAGAGTTCGATTACGTCAATCTCCATTGGTATTTCATCAACCAGCACAACCTCCCGGCGATTCAGGATGCGCGTCGTCAGGACATGGGGGTGTTTATCATCAGTCCGAACGATAAGGGCGGCATGCTCTACAAGCCTTCACCAAAATTGGCGGCATTGTGCGCGCCGCTTTCTCCGATGGCCTTCAATGATCTTTTCTGTCTCTCGCAAACGGAGGTTCACACCCTAAGCCTGGGGGCGGCGCGGCCGGGGGACTTCGACGAGCACATCGGCGCACTGGAACACTATGACGATATCGACCGGGTGGTCGCCCCGGTCCGGGCTCGTCTGGAGGCGGAGATGGTGGCGTTGCACGGACGGGATTGGGTGGATCACTGGCAGGAGGGCATACCGCCGCAGCTCGAAGTGCCCGGCGGCCACCACCTTTGGGAAATCCTCCGTATCTGGACCCACGTCAAGGCTTTCGATATGACCGAGTTCGGCAAATCGCGGTACAATATGTTCGGTGGCGCGGGCCATTGGTTTCCGGGCCACAAGCTGGACAATGCCGACTGGTCCGCCTTGCGCCGCGCGGTGGACGGCTCGCCGTTTCCCGACCGGGTCATCGAAATGCTGCGCGAGGCCCACAAGGCCCTCCGGGGCGAGGATAAAAAAAGGATGGGTTCGGACTGATCCCTACTGCGGCCGCCGGTGTGTTCGCCGGTAGGCGAGGCAGCTTACACCCGTCTCCTTACGGAAGTGGCGGGAGAAGTATAGCGGATCGGCGAAGCCGCACTGGCGGGCGATCTCGCCCACCGGTAAACGTGTTTCCACCAGCAGACTGCGTGCTTCGCGCAGGCGCAGGGTGCGCAGGTAGCGGGCGGGTGGTCCGCCGGTTTCTTGCAGCCAGTGACGACGGAACCCCGACAGCGAAAGTCCGTGCCGCCGGGCCAGCGCCGTCCAGTCCACATCTTGGTTCCAATTTTTGCGCAGTTCCCCGCGAATTTTGGCAATGGCCGGGGAAATGTCCGTACCGCCGCCGTGGCGCAGCCCCATCCGACTTTCCATGATCATCGCCTCACACAAGCGGTCCACCCGGTCGGCGCAACCGCGTTCGGTCTGCTGATGGCTCAGCCGACTGAGTTCTCTGAGCTGACGTTGCAGAACAGCGGGAGCGGGCACGGTCCAGACCGGATGATCGGGATCAAGCAGACCGCTGCTGATGAATAACCGGGTTTGCTCGGCCTTGTAGATGACAAACAACTCCTCCCACCAACCCCGCCCCACGGGGCCGTATTCGAGTGCCTCACCGGGTATCTGTACAATCACCGCCGGGGCGGTAACCGGCCATTGTCTCCCGTTCCGGTGGTAAACGCCTGATCCACGCAGAATGAAGGAAAAGTTACAGGTGGCGAAACGGTTGCGAACGGTTTCCCGCTTGCGCGGGAAATGGCCGATGCTTTGTACCGTGAACGGGGCGGGGAATTGACGTGGTAACGGGGCCCAATGCTTGAACAAAAAATCCATAAATTAGATCATTCAGTCTATGGTCATCCGTCCATGCGGGTCTAGCGTGAATAATTCTCACTTATGACGAATTCCACAAAACGACGCGCATTAATCTTTTGGGGCGGTTGGGACGGCCATAAACCGGAAGTCATCACCCAAATCTTCAGCGCCGAACTCGAAAAACACGGCTTTTTGGTGGACCGGATCGATTCGCTCGACCCTCTGGCCGACGCCCCGGCGCTGCTCCAATATGATCTGATCATGCCCTGCTGGACCATGGGCAAAATGGAGAAAGAGCAGAGCGCGGGATTGGTGGAGGCGGTGCGCTCCGGCGTGGGCTTGGGCGGTATTCATGGCGGCATGGGCGACGCATTTCGTGGCAATATCGACTACGAATGGATGGTGGGCGGACTCTTTCTCGGCCATCCCCATGTCGGAGAATACACCATTTGGCGCACCCGCGAAAAACATGCGGCCACTAACGACCTCCCCGCCGAGTTTTCCTACAAGTCCGAGCAATACTACATGGCGGTGGACCCCGGAGTGACCGTTCTGGCCGACACTGATTACACCCATGAGGGTCGAACCTGCCGTATGCCGGTGGTCTGGACCAAGCAGTGGGGCAAGGGACGGGTTTTTTACTCC
>CAZTYG010000156.1:0-5418 GCA_964617445.1 uncultured Blastochloridaceae bacterium | reverse complement strand
CGGCCAGAATGGTGCTGAAGCGTGAGACGTCGGCACTGTGGACGCTGGTCGCCATGCCCTGGAAGAGCTTCAGCTCGATCTCGAATTTTTGCATGATAATGAAAATGACCATGACCGCGAGAATCAGAATGGCGAAACCAAGAAAGATGATCATGGGGGCATTGGAGACACCGAATGCCGGATGGGTGAAAAACAGAATGAGGAAGGTGATGCTGAAAAACAGGATGAAAAACGCGATCTGGCGGAAAATATTGGAAGTGCCGATCAGCAACCGCTCCAGAGCGAAGGCGAAGGGGACCGCCAGCCCGAGCAGCACCAAAACGGCTTTTACGAGGTCGTCCAACATTTTGCGGGTGTTGTCATATACGGGCAGACTGGTGAGGAAGGCCGCCTGGGCCAGGGCTTCCGCCTCGCCCAGAGTCCGGTTGCTTTGCGAGGCGAGCAGCAGATCTTCGGAGCGGGCATTGAGTTCTTCGACTGAAAGATTGGATACCCCGCGGCTGCGCAACAGGCCAAGGCGCTCTTCATTGAGGTACAAGATGTCGGTGGCCGCCATCTTGGAGCTGTCGGGGAATTGCCAGGCATTCTGGATGTCGAGACCAATTCCATAGCCGGCTCCTTCACGCAGGGTGAGGGCATCGCTGGCTGTATTCATGGCAATCGCCGAACGTTCGCCAAAGACTTTGATTGATGGAATCTTGTCTTCGACATACCAGAACACCACTCCGTCCGTGCTGGCATGGAATGAGCGGCTCCGGTCCAATTCACTGTTGGTGCGTCCGTGGAGAATTTTGGCGTTGCCATAAAACATGTGTGGGGGCACGACGACCGAGCCGCTGCGGGCCGAAAAGAGGTTTAAGCGGGTTCCCATGGTGCGGGCTGTCATGAGATCGGAGGCGTATTGCACGATTCCGTGTTCGTCGAAAACAACTCCGAATCCGAACTCGTTGTTGTTGCCGGGATTGATCGGACCGTAGGCAAGCGAGCCGTTCCGGGCCACCCGCAGCACCATGAAATCGTCATAGGCCACCGACTTGCGGGCGTTGTAGTGGAAGTCGGTGCGATTGCTGGTGGCCAGATAAGGAGGCTGGGAAACATGGAGTTGGACGATGGCACCGCCCGCCTCCCGGTTGGCGATGGAACTGCCGCGGGTGCGCCGCATCACCAACGATCCCGAGACCCGGCTGTCGCTGAAGCGCGGTTGGATGTAACGCACCTGACGGACGATGGGGGCATTCACCGAGAAGGCCTCCATGTCGGCGGCAGCACGGTAAATGCGGCCGAACTGGATCATCTGGTCGTGGATGCGTGGCAAGTCGGTGTTATCCAATGTATCTGCCGGTGTGCCCTCCCGCGGATAATCGTCCAGTGCGGTTGCGGCGATGAAATTGTAGATACTGTAACGTCCGGCGATCTCCCCGCTGTGGATGATTTGTCCTCCTCCGTAAATCTGTCTTCCGGGCGAGATGGCCGAAGACTCGAAGTGGGGCGCGGCCCCGGGCAGCAACGCGGCGGTGTTTTGAAAGGCCTGGAGGATACGTCCGTAAAAGCCCGCATTGTCGCGGGTGGAGCCCAGTTGTGAGCTGCGTCCGAAGACCAAACCCCATGTACCGGTGGTGTCGCCAAACAACGAGGATATATGCATGACGATGAATTTATCCGCCAGGGCGTCGCGTAGTTTTGTATCGGAATCCAGCGCGCGCGACTCGACGGCGAGCTCGTCGAGTCTCAGTCCGACATCGCGGCTGACGGTCTCCAGAACCAGGCGGTAGCGTTGGTCCTCGTCGGGCCGCCCGAGAGTTCCGCGGGCCAGTCCGCGGCGGAAGTCGTTCCAAAGTTCATGCGGTTCCTCCATGGCAAGGAGTTCCGCGCGCAGCGTTTGCAACTCCTGCTCCATCCGGCGTTCGACGGGGCCATGTTGCTCTTGCAGGGCCAGATGGCGCTCCATTCTTCGGACCCGGTCCCTGATCTCGCCCATGGTCGCGCGGGACTCCTCAATATGTTCGTCGGCCACGTTGCGGAGCCGGTTGAAGAGCTGGATGCGTGCGCGCCGCGGCCCTTCCTGCGGGTTGTCGGAGGTGAGCGCCTTTTGAAGGTCCCGGAGGAACTGTTCTTCGCTGACCATGGATTCGCGGCGGGTTTCGGGGTTCACGGTGGCTTCGCGGGTATCGATGGCGCGGTAGAACTGGCGCACGCCCTCGTGCCCGCGGGCCTGGTTGTTGAAAAATGCGATGAGGGTGTGCCGTTTGGGCGGGGATGCCTTGAGTTGGGTGGCGATCTGCAACAGTCCGGCGGCATTGGCGGCACCGCGGGCTGCGGGGGTAAGGCTCGGGACCTGGCCGTAGGAGTCGATGTTGGCTGCGAGTACCACCATTTCTTCGCGGTCGAAGAAAAAGCGCGGACCGGTGCCGTGGACGAGGCCGAAAACGTTGCGGCTGACCACGGGTTCCCACTTCTGGGTGCTGACAAGCGTGGCGGTGGAGCCGACGGGCAGGTCCTCCGCCCCGCCGTCGTAATAGAAGCGGGGATAATTCGTTGGTGCGTTCAGGTGGTGGGACTGGGAGGAAATAGGATCGTGTTCACTGCGGGTGAAGACCACTGCGGAAGCACCCATGCGGAAGGCATTGAGCCAGTGGCCGCTGGAGTTGTAATCCATCACGACGATGGCGCCTTTGATCTCCCCGCCGGTGAACTCGTGGTATTGTCCGGTTCCCGCGTGAACGATGACACCTGTGATCCCTCCGGCTGGAGTGGCGGGCGGGATGACCCCGTTGGGTCTCATCGGCCTCAAGGGCAGCGCGCCTCCGTCGCTGCCCAGACGGATTTCGCACAGCTCGGAGACGAGTTGGACCGACGAGAATTCCTGGATAAAAACCTCATCCACACCGATCTCACGCAGCCTCTTCTCCAGGTGGGCCGCCGCCGCGAGATTTTCCGGTGTGCCGCTGAGGCGGTGGGGGGTGGATGCGAGAGTCTCCGCATCGGCAAGATACGTATCCAATTCCGCCCGCGCCGGGGGGGTGGCCAGCACGGTCAGGAGCAACAGCAGAATGGCAGGGGACGTTTTCATGATCAGTGTTCTCCCCCGATGGAGCCCAGTTCGATTTCGACCTCGTCGCGGCGGGCTACGCGTTCGATCTGACCATCGCGAATCCAGACGAGCCGGTCACAGATGTTGAGCATCCGGTGGTCGTGGGTGGCGCAAATGATGGTGACCCCGCGTTTCTTGTTGAGGCCCTGGAGAATTTCCAGGATTTCCTGGCCGGTATGAATGTCCAAGTTGGCGGTGGGTTCGTCGCACAATAGAATGGCGGGGTTGTTGGCGAGGGCGCGGCCGATGGCGACGCGTTGTTGCTGGCCGCCGGACATTTCGATGGGGCGATGGAACCAGCGTTCTTTCAGGCCGACGATGTCCAGGATTTCCATGCCGCGGCGTCGTGCTTCGTCGCCGTGGACGCCGGCAAAGGTCATGGGAATGGTGACGTTTTCGAGTGCGGTCATGTACTGGACCAGATTGTAGCTTTGAAAGATATAGCCGATTTTGCGGCAGCGCAGGAAAGCGAGTTCGACGGCGGTGAGCTGGGCGACATCGACCTCATCGATGAACACCCGTCCGCTGCTGGGGCTGTCGAGGCCGCCGATCATGTTGAAGTAGGTGCTTTTCCCGGAGCCGGATGGGCCCATGACCGAAATGAATTCACCGGTATAAATCTCCGAATTCACCCCTTTGAGGGCGACGGTTTCGATGTTTTTCATCTGGTATTTTTTCTGGAGGGAAACGGTGCGAATGATGACACGACGGTCCTCGCCGACACGCCCCGGAAGGGCGGCGGACTTGGCGGCTTGCCTGGGCTGTAGCGTGGAGTTACTCAATGCGCATGGCCTCCATGGGTGCCAGCCGTGCGGCCTTCAGTGATGGGTACACCGAGGCCAGGGCTGCCAGAATGATGCCGGTAAAAACGGCGAAGATGACGGAAAGGGAAAGGGTGGTCAAGGGAAGTGATTCCCAGACGAGGCCGCCGTGCATGGCCAGCATGCGTCCGAATCCGAGGAGTGTGCCCAGAAGCGAGCCGATGAAGCCGCCCACGGACCCGAGAATGGCGGCCTCGATCACAAAAATCAGCATGATGGAAGCGTCCAACGCGCCGAGACACTTGAACGTGGCGATTTCACGGTAACGCTCCGTGACGGACATGAGCATGGCGTTGGCGATACCGACAACACAGACCACGAGGGAGAGCATGACCAGCCACCCCATGCGCTGGCCGAGGCCGAGAAAGCCACCGTCGCTGGTCTCCGCGGAGAGTCGCTCGGCCGCCAGCATGCGGTTTTCCTCCAGTTTGCGTCCAGAGAGTGCCGTGACCGCCGCAGGTTCCGGTGCTGCGGTACGAAATGCGTTTTCCTCCGTCAGGAGTCCCAAATACCATCCCGCCTGGTCGGTGCGGGAAAGGAACACCCACAGTTCGGTGGTGGTAATTTCCTGTGGCAGCAGGTTGAGGCGCGCGGCCATGGCTTGACGCACACGGGTGTTCTCGATCCCTGCGGCTAGCACGTCCTCAAGTGCCGCTTCGGAGGATTGTGAGGCCAGTAACACGGCGGTTGTTTCCGGAAGATGAAAACCCGCGTCGCGGATGACCGAGCCGAATGATCCCGTGGCATCACCCAGCGCGTCGCGTAGGCGGCGTTCGCCGACGTGGGTCTGGACGACAGCGATGGCCCGGCGTTGGCCGTCGCGCACGCGGGTGACAAGCCGATTGGTGGTGGGCCATCCGGTAAGGAAGTCGCGGAATTCCGTAGTGGGCGTGGGAAACCGGATGGTTTGCATTGCGGCCAGATTCCCTTCGAATTCCGCGAAGTGGGCGTCGTTAGAGAGGAAGGCGAAGACGTCGATGCTGTTGCGCCCGCGGGTCAGCAGTCTGAGGCGGCCATAGTCCAGGTTTTGGAAAAACGTGAGGTATTCACGGGCTTGTAATGCTTGCCGGTGGAGACGTGCGGTTTCATCCGGGTCGAGTCCGCCGAGTCGGGCCGCCTCGGCCAGCGCCGGGGAGCCGGGTCCGGCGGCCGCCAGTTCGTTGAGGATGCCCTCGGGCGAGGAGGGGGAGGTGAGTCGGGTCATCCAGGACGCGAGAGTGCGGTATTCACGAAGACGTTCGCCGGCTTCCGCGGCGACGGCTTGTTTGATCAGTCCCTCGGTCACGATGTTCATCAAGAAAGCGACGGCGACGGTGATGACGACGACGGTGATGCTGGACCGGAACAAGCGGTAGCGGATGCCGTTGGTGGTGATGTGAAAGGTCCGCTGAAAGCCCAGTCTGGGTTGTTCCTTGATGTCGATGTTTTTGGTCATGCGGCCTCCCGGTTCGGGTCCATGACGGCGACCAGCACGCCGCGTTTCACCAATTCTTGGACGTATTGGGT
>CAZTYG010000155.1:0-5456 GCA_964617445.1 uncultured Blastochloridaceae bacterium | reverse complement strand
CTATATCGGACCGGTGGATGATCCCGCATTTTGCGATTTGCTGACCGGCCGGGGCGTCCGTTGCGTCAACATTTTCAACCGGATGCGCTTCCCCTCCATCCACCACGTGGTCAATGACGATCCCGAAATCGGTGCCTTCGCCGCCCGTCACCTGATAGGACGGGGCCACCACCGGCTGGCGTTCTGGGGCGTTCCCGATGAGCGTTTTTCCCAGGAACGGCGCGAAGGCTTTCTGGCCAAAGCGGCCATGGATATCCCCGGCACCCAGCCTCTGGTGCTGGAACTCGATCCCACGGATCCGGACCTTTCGGCCCGCATCGCGGGCTGGTTCGACCGGATCGAGCCACCCGTGGCCGTTTTCTGCGCCAACGACCACCTGGCCGCCCTGCTGCTTCAATACTGCCAGGCCAACCCCAACCTGCGCATCCCCGAAGCCGTGGCCATTCTCGGCGCCAACCACGATTCCACCATCAGCGCCACCTTCAACGCCACGCTGACCTCAATCACCCCCGACTTGCCGCAACTGACACGCCATGCGGTGGATACCCTGGCCACCCTGCTGGCCGGAGGATCCGCCCCCACCCTCATCCGTGTGCCCCCGCTGGGCATCTATCCCGGAGCCAGTTCGGGTCGACCCGAACCTGCCGACCCCCTGGTGGCCGCCGCGCTGCGCCATCTGGATGCCGCCGGGCCCGGACGGGTCAGCGTGGCCGACCTGGCCCGCGCCCTGGACACCTCCCCCCGCGTCCTGCAACTGCACTTCAAGGCCGCGCTCGGCCACTCGCCCAAACACGAAATCCAGCTGCTGCGCTTCGCCGAAGCCAAACGCCGCCTAATCAACGGCAACGAGACCGTCGCCGCCATCGCCGCAGTCTGCGGCTTCGCCAACCCCAGTCAGTTCATCCGCAACTTCACCCAGACCCACGGCCTGTCCCCCGGCCGCTACCGCGCCAAATTGCGCGGCGAAGCGTGAAGCCTGATGGGTGGGATTGGGGAGACTTGAAACTACGAATAGCGCGCATTTACGCGAATACGGACGACGAACAGGCAGAATGATTTTTTCGGAGGCAAATGTCGCGCCTCCGGCGTTGGAGGGTTGCTGTCCCCGGCAACCGTGATGGGCACAGAACCAGTGACCGAGGACGGTCACCCTCCAAAAGAAGTTGGATCACGCGTCAGCGCTGGAGGGGCTTACAACATTCAGGTATGGGTGATGCGATCCCACAAGCTGTCTTCCGGCGCCGACTTCCGCAGACGGAAGATCAACACCCACTCGAAAACCCGAAACCCGCTGGCGGCTGGCTGTTGCTGTGCCGACCGCTTCGGTCGGCGGAAAAAGCCACATCAGCTTGGTGACGAGGAAAGTTATTCCCGTAGCATGATCGACACGCCCCCGCCTTCCGGGCGCTGCCAAAGCGGTGTCGCCGCTTTGGGCTGAATCATCCTGCGGGAATGCCTCCCGCGTGAATTCGGTTGAGACAATTCAACTTTTACTCCTTTGCTCTTCTCTTTGCGCCAAGGTCATATTATTCTCCGCCCCCATGGAGGAGGATGCGGTCCGCCGTCCGGGCGAACCGGACTTGAGCGACGAACAGCTGGTGGACCGGGTCCAACAGGGCGATGTGGCGTGCTTCGATTGGCTGGTGATCCGCTATAAAGAACGGCTTTACGGGGTCATTTACAACATGACCTCCAATCACGAAGATACCAACGATCTCCTCATGGAGACCTTCGACAAAGCGTTTCGCAGCATCGGCGGCTATAAAAAAAATTCGTCTTTCTACACATGGATCTATCGCATCGGACTTAACCGCTCGATCAACCACATTCAGAAAAAGCGCCGACGCGGCAACACCTTGAGCTTGAACGACATGGAGCTGGACGAGGGGGTTGAAAAAGAACTCACCGACCATGGTGTGATCAGCGGCGACCGCAAGGCAGAGCTATCCGAACTGCAAAAAAAATTGAACGAATCCCTGCAAAAGCTGTCTGAGGAGCATAGAGCAGTCGTGATTCTCTACGACATTGACGGAATGTCGCACGCTGATATAGCTGGAGTCTTGGATTGCTCGGAGGGAACAGTGCGTTCGCGTTTGCATTACGCGCACAAGAACCTTCAGAAAATGTTGGAAAGGTATTTGAACACATGACAGAGCACGATCGTTTGAGCAACCTATTGAAAATCAAGAAGTTGGAGACACCGTGTCAACCCTACTTCGATGCGTTTTTGGATGAATTCCACCGCTACCAACGAGCGGACCTGCTCAATCAAGAAGCTCCGCGCTGGAAATGTTGGTTGACCGGGGTTCAGGAAGCCGTCACCGCCACCCCCCGTCCCGTCTATGCCCTCAGCGCCTCCTTCTGCCTCTGCGCCCTTTTGGTCGGTCTGGCCCTCTTTAACCAGCCCGCCATGTCCCCTTCCGGTTCCCCGTTTGCCTCCCAGGCGACGGAAAGCCGGCCCACCACCGATTCCGTCTATGCCAATCCGGCATTGCAGCAACCCGAGCTTCTCCAGGCTGCCTCGCACTTGGAGGAGGACTTTGGCACCCCGCGTTACGTCACGGGGAATGCTCTGGTGGCCTATGATACGACCCTCGCTTTCTGATTCGATCCTCCCCCTGCTCCTCTTCGCCCTGCTGATCACCGCACCCCGCGCGGAGTCCAGCATTTTCGACGCCATCACGTCCGAGGTTCAGCAGGTCTTCGATCAAGCCTCCCCCGCCGTGGTCCGTGTTCGCGCCGTGGGCGGTGCCTATCCGCTGGCTGGAACTGGGTTCTTCATTGACGACCAGGGCACGGTCCTCACTTCCTACGCCGTCATTCGCGAGTCCGAACACGTCTGGGTCGATTACCTGGACCAGAAAGAACCCGCCACCGTCCTCGGACGCGACGCCCGTAGTGGAGTTGCCCTGCTCCGTATCCAGCGCACCGACACCCCGCACCTGCGTTTCGGCAACTCCGACGATGTTCGCATGGCCAGCGGCCTGATCAGCGTCGCCTACCCCTTCAATCTCCCCGCCGCTCCCTCCTTCGGCTTCGTCACCGGCTTCGACGTCCGTTACCTCAACCGCTTCTTCGCCACCACCCACATTCGCGCCAACATCAACGTCAGCCCCGGCCAGATCGGCGGTCCCATTCTCAACAGCCGCGGCCGGGTTCTCGGCCTGCTCGTCATGGCCATCCAGGATGGCAAAGAATGCTACATTCTCCCGGTTAATTCCGTCGCCCGCATCGCCGCCGACATCCACCAAAGCGGCACCGCACGCCACGGCTGGGTCGGAGTCGGCGTTGTCGAAGGTCAGGCTGATCCCGTCGGCGTCCGCCCTGTGATTGTCTCCAACCTCTTCGACCAAACCCCCGCCGCCGCAAGCGGCCTTCAGCCCGGCGATGTCGTTCTGCGCATCGGCGACCGCGATATTCGTTCCCCGCGCGATGTTCTGGACGCCTCCTTTTACTCCAGGATCGGCGAGCAAATCCCCGTTCAGGTTCGTCGTGATGACGAGATCAAAACGTTCACCTTCACCGTCACCGAACGTCAGACCGCAGCGCCCGGAGCCGGCCTGGTCCCCGACTCCTCCGACAACCTCATCATTCCGTTCGTCTCCCCCGAATCCCGCCGCAACGAACCCGTCCGCGTCCGCGGCGAGTGACCCCCCCGTTCCCTCAGCGGAACACAATCCGCTTCAACCGCACCCCCAACGCCTCCGACAACTTTGCCGCGATCTCCGGGCGGCGGCGCAGAGCGTGCGCCTGGGACGAACTCTGCGCCCGGCAATACGCGATCCCCTTGAACCCATCCACCTTCTCCAACGTTGTCTCCATCGCCGCCTCCGCCCCCACCACCGCCGCCCACACCTCCTGCAATCGCTGCGGTCGACCCTCCTGCTTGTCCCGGATTTTGTCCAACAGCCCGCGCATCCAGATGCGCCGCACTGAGGCCGCCCGCTCCCGCGGATCGGGGGCCTTTTCCGGCGGCGCCAGCCGGGCGTACAACTCCCGCTCGTGCGGTGTCATTCCACGCCCGTGTTTTGTGCGGAACGAATCCTCCAACGACTCCAGATACAACCGCTCGTGCAACATCCGGTCATACACCAAATTCTCCAGCGTCACCCGGTCCAGGTCCCGCACCTTCCGGCCCGCCGCGCGCGCCGCCGCCAATTCGTTCCAAATTCGGTGATAGTCGGCCCGCGCCACCTTCATCCACGGACGGTCCGGATCGGTGCCGCCGATGTAACAATACAGCCCGCCCGACGCCGTGGCGTCCCGGCGCGAACGATATTTGTGGTGGCGCGAAAGGTCCAACCTGCGATAGGTCCCCATCTCCCTCTTTTTATGATGCTCGGCCATTCGCCTCCTCCAGCTTCAGCTTTCCCAACATCGCCATGCCGACGATGAAAAACACCCCGTTCACCGCCACCGCCGTCCGATAGTCCAACCAATCCGCCATAAACGCAAACACCACCGGGCCGATGATTGTGGAGAGCCGCACCGTCAAACCCCAGAACCCGAAAAACTCCCCCTGCCGCCCCTCCGGAGTCAGCGTCGATACCACCGCGCGGCTGCCCGACTGCGTGGAGCCCAACACCAGCCCGGCCATGCAGCTGACCACCACATATGCCATCTTGGTCGCCGCCAGTGCCGCACCTCCGCATACCACAGTCCAGATTGCCAAAGAAATCATCAACGCCTGCTTGGGCCCGATTTTGTCGTGAAGGTAACCGAATCCGAACGCCCCCGCCGCGCTGCTCACCTGCAACAATGCGAACAATCCCAGAATCTCCGTTTCGTCGAAGCCGATCACATTCTCCGCATACACCGCCGCAAAAGAGATCACCGCGCTCAGACCGGAGATATACACCAGCATCGCCAGTAAAAACTTCGCCAGCGTCCGATGGCCGCGCACCTCGTGCAGCGTGCGCCACACCTGTCGCCAGCCCTCGCCAAACGCCCGTCCCGCGACACCGCCCACCACACGCGGCACCGCACGTTCCCGCAACAAGAAAAACGTCGGCAGCGCCGCCAGCACAAAAAACACTCCCGTCATTGGAAACACCCATTTCAGAATCTCCGGGTCCTCGCGCCCCCCCGCCTCCATGATCAACAACGCCAGCCCCAGGCTCAAAAATCCGCCGAAGTAACCAAAGCCCCACCCATAACCCGAAATTCTCCCCGCGTTCTCCCGCGTGCTGATCTCCGGAAGAAAACTCGCGCAGAAGTTTTCCCCCAGTGAAAAACACACATTGGCCAGCACGATCAACAAAAACGCCAGAAACACCGTCCCCGGCCCCGTCGAAAACAACATCGCCGTGAACACACTGCAGCCCAGCGCCGTTACCACCAAAAACCGCTTCTTCAACGCCCGCAAATCCCCCACCGCCCCCAGCCAAGACGACCAAGTCTTCGAGCTATCCCCCTTCATCGTCAACGCCAGCGATGACTCAGGCTACCGCGCCACC
>CAZTYG010000154.1:0-5465 GCA_964617445.1 uncultured Blastochloridaceae bacterium | reverse complement strand
CTTCGCAGATGTAGTTGTGAATGTAATCGGGCATGCCGAGGGCTTCGAGGTCGAGATTGACAACGGTGCGGTCGAGAATACGGAGCACGACGGACTCGCCGTGCTGGGTGGGGAGGGTGGAGACGCGGAGGTCGACCTGGCGACCGGCCATGATGGTCTGAATGCGTCCGTCCTGGGGGATGCGGCGCTCGGCGATGTTGAGGCCGGACATGACTTTGATGCGGGAGATGACGGGGAGGGCGAGTTTGCGCGGGGGCGGGGCCATCTCGTAGAGGGCTCCATCGACGCGATAGCGGATTTTGAATTCTTTTTCGAAGGGTTCGAAGTGGACGTCGGAGGCCTGGGCTTCGATGGCTTTGGCGATGATGGTGTTGACGTATTTGATGATGGGGGCGGACTGGGCCGCAGCGCCGAGGTCGGTGACGTCATCGGTGCTTTCTTCGACTTCGCCCGCGAGCTTGGAGAGCAGGTCGTCCACCGAGGCGGACTCGCTGCCGTAGAATTGGTTGATGAGGTCGCGGATTTGCTTGAGCGGGGAGATGACGAGCTGGACGTCTTTGTTGCAGGCGAAGCGGAGGTCGTCGAGAGCCTGTTGGTCGAGAGGGTCGAGGAGGGCGACGGTGACGGAATGGGAATCGACAGCTACCGGGATGGCGCCGTGGATGCGGGCGGTCTGGGGAGGGACTGCGGAGAGGAGGTCGGGGGTGAAGACGGCCTGGGAGAGATCGACGTAGGGGACGCCCATGACACCGGCGAGGCGTTCGAGAAGTTCCTGCTCGGTGACCATGCCATAATCGACGACGATTTGTTCCAGTGTTTTGCCGGAGCGTTGTTGTTCTTCGAGGAGGTCCTGGGACTGTTCCTCCTCGACGATGCCCTGTTCCTTGAGGAATGAGATGAGCAGATGGGGGTCCATGTCAGTCCTTGTCCCCCATGGTGGCGGTGATGATTTCCTCGGGGGTGCTCATGCCGGCGACGGCTTTGCGAATACCGTCCTCGCGGAGGGTGCGCATGCCGAGGTCGCGGGCGCGCTGGCGGATGAGGGAGACGCTGGCTTTGTCGTTGATGAGGTTGCGGATTTCGTCATCGACGGTGAAGATTTCGAAGATGCCCATGCGGCCTCGGTAGCCGGTGCCGCGGCAGGCGTCGCAGCCGCGACCTTTTTGGAAGTTGGTCTCGGTGAGGCGCGTGGGGTCGAGGTTCATGGAGCGGAGTTCGTCCTCGGAGGGTTGGTAGGGCTGGGCGCATTTGGAGCAGATTTTGCGCACGAGGCGCTGGGCCATGACGGCGCGGACCGAGGAGGAGACGAGGAATGGTTTGACGCCGATATCGACGAGGCGGGTGACGGCGCTGGGGGCGTCGTTGGTGTGGAGGGTGGAGAAGACAAGGTGGCCGGTGAGGGAGGCGTTGATGGCGATGTGGGCGGTTTCGGGGTCGCGAATTTCCCCGACCATGATGATGTTGGGGGCCTGGCGGAGCATGGAGCGGAGGGCGGCGGCAAAGGTCATGCCGACGTCCTCGCGAACGCTGACTTGGTTAATGCCGGGCAATTCGTATTCGACTGGGTCCTCGACGGTGATGAGTTTGCGGTCGGGTTTGTTGAGGATGTTGAGGCATGCGTAGAGGGTGGTGGACTTGCCGGAGCCGGTGGGGCCGGTGACCAGGAAGATGCCGTCGGGGTAGCCGAGGATGCGTTCCATGGTGGCCTGGTCGTCGGAGAGATAGCCGAGTTCGGGCAGGCCGAGGGAGAGGGCGGTTTTATCCAAGATACGCATCACGATGGATTCGCCGTGAACGGTGGGGACAGAGGAGACGCGGAGGTCGATGGTGGAGCCGTCCTGCATGGCCAATGCGATGCGCCCGTCCTGGGGGAGGCGTTTTTCGGCGATGGACATGTTGGACATGATCTTGAGGCGGCTGAGGATGCTGGCCTGAAGTTTTTTGGGCGGGTCGCGCATTTCCTGGAGCACGCCGTCCATGCGATAGCGGAGGCGGAAGCGTTTTTCCAGCGGTTCAAGGTGGATGTCGGAGGCTTTGAGACGGTAGGCGTCGAGAATGATGCCATAGACCATTTTAATGATGGGAGCGTCGCCCTCGGCGGCCTCGCCCTGATCGTCCTCGCCACCGGCGGTTTTGACTTCCAGGTCCACATCGCCGTAGCCGCTGATGAGTGCGTCCACCGATTCGTCGGTCGCTCCGTAGTAGCGCGCGATGGCCTCGTTGATTTTTTCTTTGGGGACGACGATGGGGTCGATGTCGGATTTGAGCACGTAGCGGAGGGCATCGAGGGTCTCGAAGTCCATTGGGTCGGAGATGGCGACCTGGACGGAGGAGGCGAGTCGTTGGAGGGGGATGACGCCGTAGCGGCGGGCCTGGGCTTTTTTGAGGAGGTCGATGGCGTCCTGGGCGACATGTTCGATGGCGGCCATATATTCCATGCCGCAGTCCAAAGCCATCTGAGAGAGAATGTCCTCGCGGGAGACGAAGCCGAGTTCGATTAGTGCGTCGTTGACGCTACCGCCGGAAGTGGCGGCGTGTGTGCGGGCTTGAATGGCTTGGTCCTGGGCGATGAGTCCCGAGTTGATCAGCAACTCCAAGATGTAATCATCATTAACGGCCATTCATGTTTAAAATAAGACGCAAGTGGCTTATGCCAAGGACTTTTGCAAAGAATTTCTCGGACATACAATGTATGGGCGTAGCTGTTCCCGACCAAGAAATTTGATCAGACGTTTGTTCGCGGCGGGTAAAGCCAAGGCCGCTTTGCAGAGGGTTTCGGATGTTGGCGCGTTTTTTATGCTAAATTCGTTCGGGTCATTCCACGAATAGCGGGAGGGCGTCAAGAAGTCCTCGGGGGGTGCCGATGTCGAGGCGGCGACCGCGCATGAGGACGCCTTCGAAGCCGTCGTGTTGCATGACGGTGCGCATGGCGTCGGTGAGCTGGATTTCGTTGTGGAGGCCGGGAGGGCAGGCGGCGAGGGCGTCGAAGATGGCGGGAGTGAAGGCATAGCGTGCGGCAAAGGCGTGGTGACCGGTGAGGGAGCCGCGCAGGACGGGGGCGGAGTCGAGGGAGGGTTTTTCCACCATGGAGTCGAGGAGGATGGAGCCGTCGGAGCGGGCTTGGCCGCCGGCGATGCCGTAGCGGGGCACGCGGTCGGCAGGACAGGGTTCGAGGGCGACGCAGGATCGACCGGAGGCACGCAGGCGTTCGAGCATGGTGGGGAGAGGGGAGGGGCCGTGAATGACGGTATCGGCAAGCAGGACGGCAAAGGGGTCGCTTCCGGCAAAGTCGCGGGCGTGGAGGACGGCGTCGCCCAGGCCGCGCATTTCTTTTTGGTAAGTGAAGTGGAAGCGGGCCTGTTGGTGGAGGCGGCGAAGGGTTACGGCGGCGGCGGATTTGCCGGCGGCTGCGAGGTGGGCTTCGAGTTCCGGAGCGGGGGTGAAATAGGAGCGGATGGATTCTTTGCCGTGGGAGAGAATGATGAGGATGTCGGTGCATCCGGCGGCGACGGCCTCGGCGACAACGTGGTCGATGACGGGGCGGTGGCCGAGGGGAAGGAGTTCTTTGGGGACGACTTTGGAGACGGGCAGGAAGCGGGTGCCGAATCCGGCGGCGGGAAGGACGGCTTTCATCGGGTCAGCCGGCGGTGGGTTGGACAATGGATTTTGGGCAGGCGGGTGCGATGAGGGGTTTGATGACGCGAATGGCCTTGGATTGGAAGGCGGCGACGAGGCGGTCGTACATGGCGTCGTCGTCGTAGAAGCCTACGATGGCACCACCACTGCCGGCGAATTTGGCGCTGGCACCGGCGCGGCGGGCGGTTTCGACCAGTTCGCGATTACCGTCACCGACATCGTAGAGGGAGGCGCGTTTGTCGAAGTTGGCGTTGGCGAGGCGGTGAAGTTCGGCGGTGTTGCCCGCGAGCAGGGCGGTGCGAAAGCGCTCGGTGAGGTCGGCCCAGAATTTCATGGCATCGACAACTTCGGGGTCGCCTCGCTCCCAACGGGCGCGGAGGTTGTTGTGATAGACTTCGGTGCCCTCGGAGAGGTCCTCGCGGTAGGCGATATAAACAGGGGGGAGGAGGGAGGCGTCGAGGTGTTCGTAGTTGCCGTAGCCGCGTTGTTCCATGGTGGTGCGGTCGAAGTCCATATACACAAGTCCCTGGTAGGCCTGGGCGACGCGGTCCTGCAGTCCGGCGGGGATGGCGAGTTCGTGGTTTTCAACGCGGAGGGCGAGGTTGGCAAGGGTGTGGCGTGCGATGGTGACGTTGTAGAAGGTCATGAGGGCGCGGGCGCAGGCGGTGATGATGGCGCTGGAGCCTGCAAGGCCGACACGGTTGGGGATGTCGGAGGTGTAGCGGAGGGTGAAGTTGCGGTTGTCGAGGCGGATGCCGCGTTCCCGGCAATAATCGTGGAAGCATTTGACCGTGGCCTTGAGCAGGCGAAAGCCGCCGTAGTAGCCGTGGGTGCGGACGTCCTCGACGAGGCCCTCGATGCCGGAGAACACGGAGTGGTCACGGCGGCTGGGGAGCAGTTCGAGTTCCGGGCTTTCCCAGAGCTGGACCGAGGCGGAGAAGTTGGTGAAGGTGAAGGAGATGGTTTTGCCGAAGTAGCCATCGGAGGGATTGCCGATGAGGCCGGCGCGGGGGTGGGCGGTGGTGTGTGCGATCATGGAAGCGGGGGGTCAGGTTGTTCGGTCCAGAGTTCGTCGAGGTTCCAGATGATGGAGCCGATGGGCGGGATTTCAACGTTTTGCCAGCGGTTGCGAATGCCGGAATAGGCATTGGGGGTGACGAGGTAGATCAGAGGCAGTTCCTCGGCGAGGATGGCCTGCATTTCGTGGAAGAGGGCGATGCGTTTTTCCTCGTCGAGTTCGCGGTCGGATTGGTCGATGATTTCGTCGATGCGGGCCTCCCATTTGGTGGCGGGGGTGGTCTGGCGGGGGTGCCAGACGTGGAGGTGGCCGTCGCTGCGGTAAAGTGCTTTGCCGCCGGAGGGGTCACCGCCGCCGGTGAAGCCGATGCTGCTGGCGTCGTAGTCAAATGTCAGGTCGATGCGGTTGAGCAGCGCGCGAAAATCAAGAAACGTGAGTTTCATGTCGATGCCGATGGCGCGCATGTTTTCGAGAAAAGTGGTGGCGGTGGCGGCACCGCGCTGGCTGCCCTCGGAGACGAGGTATTCGAAAGTGACGCGGTTGCCTTCGGAGTCCTCGAGGGCACCGTCGGCACGGTAACGAAAGCCCGCTTCTTCGAGCAGGGCGCGCGATTGGGCGGGGTCGTAATCGTATTGGCGGACGCCGGGGTTGTGCCATTTGCGGTTGGCGGGACTGATGATGCTGTGGAGCGGGACGGCGCGGCCGAAATAGACGGCCTCGATGATGCCGGGGCGGTCGATGGCGTGGGAGACGGCCTGGCGGAAACGGCGGTCGGTGAACCAGCGGAGCTTGTGCGGGGGGAGATATGGGT
>CAZTYG010000153.1:0-5469 GCA_964617445.1 uncultured Blastochloridaceae bacterium | reverse complement strand
CAAGCGGACGCACGGGCGGCATGGTGCTCGGGAGAAATGGGGTTGGCAAGGAAAAAGCGGGATAATTGAATCAACCGGATTTTCCGGGTATCGGAAAGCATGGGTGCCTCTACTAACGGAGGCGGGGGCGGCGGGTGCTGGAGGAGAGGCGGTTGGCCCAGGTGTGGACGATGGCGGGGTCGCGCAAGGCTTCTTCAAGCAGCCGCGCGGTTTTTTGTACATCGGGGCGGGGGGTGTCGCTGTTGTGGCGGGCGAGGCGGAGGAAATCGTCGGCACAATCCACGGGGTAGAGTCCGGGACGGGTGCGGGCAAGATGTTCGAGTCGACGGGAGGTTGCTTGGACACGGGTGGTCCAACTTGTGCGGGCGGGCATGGTGGGTGGGAGGGGAAGGCTAGGGCGGGGCGCGGTCAGCCGTCACGTCCTCCGGGAGGGAGGGTGGTGAAGGCGATGTTCCAGACGCGCGCGGCTTTGCAGATGTCGATGACGTTGATGACGTTTTGGTAGTGGGTTTCGGAATCGGCGCGGAGAATGACGGCCTGGTCGGGAAAGTCGTCGGTGACTTTGGAAAGTATTTCGAGCAGTTCGGCGGAGGTGAGAACGCGACGGTTGATGATGATTTCGCCGTCGCGGTTGACGTTGATGAGGATTTCACCGGGCATGCGGGAGGCAACCTCGCTTTGCTGGGCGGTGGGGAGGCTGACGCTCAGTTCGGCCTCGTAGCGGGAGATGTTCCAGGTCAGAAGGAAGAAGACGAGCAGGAAGAGGATGACGTCGATGAATGGTGCGAGGTGAAGCACCATGGGTTCGTCGCGGATGTGTTTGCCGAGTTTCATGGGAGCGCGGTGCGGCGTGGGACGCTTAAGATTTCAAGGACTCGGGGGTAGAGGAAGGGTTGGCGGGGCTTTGGCCGGTGGCTTTCGGGCGGGAGAGGACGTCGTTGGTTTTGATCAGCATCTCGGTGAGAACACTTTCGAAGTAGCCGAGAATGAGCAGAACACGCCCGCGGAAGTAGGCGTAAAAGAGCATGGCGGTGAGGCCGATGGCCAGTCCGAGGGCGGTGGCGACGAGTGCCTGGGAAACGCCGCCGGCCAAAAGCATGGTGCGCATGGGGGTGGCGTCGCTGGCGATGTTGCCGAAGGCGCGCAGGATGCCGACGACGGTGCCGAGGAGGCCGACAAGTGGGGCGATGACACCGAGGTCGAGGAGGAGGGTGGTGGGGCGGTTGATGCGGGCGGCGGCGCGTCCACCCTCGACTTCGGCCAGTTCGTTGAGGCTGGTGATGCTGATCTGGGGATTTTCTTTGGCAAAGGCAATGACCCCGGCCAGCACGCGGGGGACGGCCTGGGTGTGGCGGTCGCAGAGGGTGAGGAGGGATTCGACCTTGCGGGCTTTGAGCAGGCTGCGCGCCTCGTCGAGGAAGTCTTCACGGGCGATGTTGATCGGGCGCAGCCAGAGGAAGTTGAAGATGACGACGGCGATGACGAGGATGGAGAGGGCGCCGAGCGGGATGAGCACAAGGCCGGCGGACGCGAGCAGTTCCCAGAGGGAGATGGATTCGCCGGGGAGGGCTTCGGCGGCGTTTTGGGCGCGGGCCGCTGCCGGGAGGGAGAGCAGGGTGGTGATTACGACGAGGGCAGGCAGTTGAAAGGCGGAGCGGGCGGAGGGGGTGGGCGGTTTCATCTGAATTTCGTTATAGCGTGAACCAGGCCGGGGGCAAACGCGAAGTCGGACGGGTTTTTCCTTCTTGTAGGGAGAGGCGGGGGGGGGTTACATCGCGGGGGGACAGGGGCACTGCCAACATTAGGGGGAGGGATTCTGGCCGCCACCAAGACGGCGGGCGGGATCGCTCTTTTGGCGGTGGACATCATCCGCTGTATTTTCCGCTACCGTCCGCGCTGGCGGTTGCTGGTGGAGCAATTGTATTTCGTGGGGGTGAAGTCGCAATTTGTGGTGTTGACGACCGGTGCCGCTGTGGGGTCGGTGTTTGCGGCACAGGTGCATTTTCAATTTGTGAAGCTGGGAATGGAATCGGCGGTGGGGCCGACGGTGTCGGTGGCGATGTGCCGGGAACTGGGTCCGGTGCTGGCCTGTCTGTTGTTGGCGGGCCGGGTGGGGGCGGCGATGGCGGCTGAAATTTCTTCGATGAAAAACACCGAGCAGATCGATGCGTTGAGGTCGCTCGGCGTGTATCCGGTGGAATATTTGGTGGTGCCGCGGTTTCTTGCATTGGTGTTTTCCGCGCCGGTGCTCACAGCGATGGCGCTGGCGGTGGGGATTGCGCTGGGTTATGTGGTGGCGGTTCCGATTCTGGGTGCGGATGGGGCGTATTACTGGGACAACACCCTGAAGTTCACAGGTTACCGGGACGTGATGATCGGGGTCTCCAAGGGGCTGTTGTTCGGAATCATCATTGCGGTGGTTTCGTGTTACAAGGGGTTGAACGCTCCCATAGGGACGGCCGGTGTGGGCCAGACCACGACCGAAGCGGTGGTGATGTCGTCGCTGGCTTTGTTGGTGTCCAATTTCTTTTTCACCCTGATTTTGAACAATCTGTTCCTGCGCTAAGATGCTGAAAATCCGCCAACTTAAAAAAACGCTCAATGGCACGCCGGTGCTCAACGGCGTGGACATGGACTTGGAGGCCGGAGACAGGCGGGTGATCATCGGCCGCAGCGGCGGTGGCAAGAGTGTGTTGCTGAGGCACATCATCGGCCTGATGCAGCCGGATTCCGGAAGCGTGGAGTACCGTGGCGTGAATTTTTCCAAGCTGGGGGAGGAGGCGCTCAATCCCTATCGGCGGAAGATAGGGATGTTGTTTCAGAACAGCGCGTTGTTCGACTCGATGACCGTGGAGGAGAACCTGGCATTTCCACTGGTGGAGAGCGGAGGGCTGTCTCGAACGGAGATACGGGAAAAAATCGGGGAGGCGCTGGAGTTGGTGGACTTGCCCGGGCAGGAGCGAAAGATGCCGGCGGAATTAAGCGGGGGGATGCGCAAACGGGTGGCACTTGCCCGGGCGACAATCAGCAGGCCGGAGTTGATGCTTTACGATGAGCCGACCACCGGACTGGATCCGGTGGTGGCCAACAGCATCAACCGGTTGATGCTGCGGCTGGGGGAGCATTTCGGTATGGCATCGATTGTCGTGACGCATGACATGGTCAGTGCTTATATGGTGGCCGACCGAATTTCTTATCTACATGAAGGCAAAATTTATTTCGAGGGCACAGTCGAGGAAGTGCGGTCGTGTCGCGATCCTCTGGTCCAGGGTTTTGTGGAAGGCGACTTGGAGAATGGAAACGGTGGCAACGGCGATGCCAAAAGCGGGCTCACAGGAAAGATTTAGATTATGAAAGAAAAACACATCGAGACGTGGGTGGGCGCCTTCGTGCTGATCGGCTTGGTGGTGGCCGGGGCATTGGTCGTGCAGTTCGGACGTTTCGGCCATTACTTTCAGCAAAGCTACGACATCGTCGTGGAATTTGAGGATGCCAGCGGGATCATCAAGGACTCGCAGGTGTTGTACCGCGGTGCCAGGGTGGGAACGGTGACCGAACGCCCCATGATCGAAGAAAATGGCCAGTTTGTTACCCTGCCGCTGCGCATCAACAGTGGCATCCAGATTCCCGAAACAGCGCGTTTCCAAATCGGTTCGTATGGATTATTGGGTGACCGTTTTGTGAATATTATTCCGCCGGATGAGACGACGGATCAGTATCT
Source organism: uncultured Blastochloridaceae bacterium (assembly GCA_964617445.1). Classification (GTDB taxonomy): domain Bacteria; phylum Verrucomicrobiota; class Verrucomicrobiia; order Methylacidiphilales; family CAZTYG01; genus CAZTYG01. The sequence goes on along the minus strand of CAZTYG010000153.1, from coordinate 1,748 downwards.
GCAGCCGGAGGCGCGGGTGCGGGGCGAGCGTGCGACCGGTCTGACGGAGCTGGTGCAGGAGATGCGACCGGTGCTGCAGCGGCTCAATGCGATCGCGGTCCGGTTGGATGAGGAAATTCTCACTGAGGAATTTGCGGAAAACTTCCAGGAGGTGGTTGCCAAGGCGGGCAGCGCGGCAGACCGTTTGGACGGGTTGCTGGCCGAGGCACAGGACGGTAAAGGCCTGTTGCATATGTTGTTAAAGGACGAGCACGTGGCCCAGGAGCTGCGTGAAACGGTGAATGAAATCCGCATGCTTTCGCACAACTTGCGCACACGCGGCATCCTGTTTTATAGCGATGTGGCCGGACGTGAGCAGAAGGCCGCCGCCCGGGGAGAGGATTCATCGCAGGGCACGCGTGGAGGGCCCTTGATGAGGAGTCGCGACAGGTGAGCTTCGGAACGGCGGTATTGTTGGCGGCCGGGCGCAGCCAAAGATTGGGTTTTGATAAAATTCTGACGCCGTTGGCGGGCAGGCCTGTGCTGCATTATTCACTGGATGCGTTGGCGGATTCCGCGCTGATCCGGGAGATCGTGCTGGTCACGCGTATGGATTTACTGGAGAGGATGCGGCAGGAATCCGCGCCGTGGGCCGGACGCAAGCCGGTCCGAGTGGTGGAGGGGGGGGCGGAGCGGCGGGACTCGGTTCATGCCGGGATCCGGGCGATCAGCCCTGATGTCCCCATAATTTTGATCCATGATGCGGCGCGCCCGTTGATCACAACGCAGATGATTGAGCAGGTCTGGCGGGTGGCCGAGGAAAAAGGTGCCGCGGTTTGCGCCCGGCCGGCCACCGACACCTTGAAGAGGTCCACGCCGGAAGGATTGGTAATCGAGACCGTGGACCGTTCGGAGTTCTGGCAAATGGAGACGCCGCAAATTTTCCGCGCGGACATCGTCCGGTCCGCCTACGCCTTGGTAGTGGAGAAAAACATTCCGGTCACCGACGACGCCTCGGCGGTGGAGGCTGCGGGGCATCCCGTGCATCTGGTCGCCTCCGGGGAGTTGAATTTGAAAATCACCCGCCCCGGCGACTGGGCGCTGTTGGAATTGTGGTTCGGGCGGGACAAGGGAAAGTTAGTGCGCGAGGGGCTGCACAATCTGGCCAATAGTGCCAGCCCGCTGGTGGGCTATCTGCCGATGCTGGAGAAATACGGCGGCAACGAACCGAAATTCCGCGACTATCTGGCCAAGGTGCGCCGGTCCACCGAGCTGCTTCAGCGTGATCTCTCCGGGCTGCAGGGCAAATGCCGTGAGTGGTTTGGCGGCGCGTAGGCGAGCCGATTTTCGCAATTGACGGCGGGGTCATCCCGCTTTAAACCTTACGTATGGCGGGAAATAAAAAAGCAGAACTTATCAAGGCCGCGAATCTGGCCAACATGATGATCAGCGTGGGAATCCTTCTGGTCATTGTGCCAATCGGTCTGGCGTTCATCACCGTGGTCACAATGAACGACTATTCCTACTCCTATATCCGGCAAACGCTCGGATGGACCCATACGGTGGCCGTCGCCCTGCTGCCTCTGGGGATCACCCTGACCATTTTTTCGCTGGTCTGGTTGCTTTCCGTCAAGAAGCGCATGCAGAACCTCGATTTGTCAGCCGAAGAGGACGAGGAAAAAGAGCAGCACGGCGGTTGATCGCGGATCACGCCGCGAAGGGTGCCACGCCGCGCCACACATCATTTAGCCCGTCTCCATTGGGGCTGA
>CAZTYG010000152.1:0-5487 GCA_964617445.1 uncultured Blastochloridaceae bacterium | reverse complement strand
ACGGGGGACGGTGGGTCAGCGCATGGGAAAGACTCTCACGTTAACCACGATGGCCAACCCCACTGCCGCCACGGTAGCAAGTTTCCGTGCCAAGTCCACTGGTTTGGGATTCTGGAAAAATGATTTTGTCCGGATGTTGGTACACAAAGGGCACAAAGGGCACAAAGCTTGATCGTGACAGCGATCTTCACATGCACGGCAGGAGGCCCACATTGCTTATCTGAGGGCTTCGAAGCCACGTTTGCGAAGCATCACGTGGGATCGGGGCATAAAAGTTCGGACCAGCCCATAGGGAAAACTGATGTAGCACAAGGAGTTCTTTTTTCGGGGTCATCCGGGGGGTGTTTTGTGCTTTTTGTGTACGATTCCTTCTCTGATCGTCGGAAAGCGCTCAAGCGCTCACTCTAACTTTCGGAGTCGGACGGGAACTGAGGGTGAAGACCAGACTTGACACGGGTGGGAAATCCCACCACATTGCTGTCATGGGCAATGCACTACTCAAACAGCCGAAGACCAGAAAAATGGTGGATACCGTCATGGCCTACGATGCGGCTGCTGATTCGAAGAACCGGGTCAGCTTGCGTGGAGCGAAGGCCAAGTATTTTCACGTGATGGCACTGTCGGATGGCTCCTACCTGTTGGAGCCGCGCGTTCTCGTTCCGCCTGCAGCGATTCCGAAACGCACGCTTCAAATGCTGGAAAAGTCCGTGCGCGAACTCAAACAGGGTCGTGCCTCGGCCCCGGTTGACCTTTCGGCCTTCGTACAGGACTGAGCACGTCCATGACCTTTCAGATACGCATGGGACAGCCTGAAATGGAGGAGGTCTGGAATGACCTATCCCAGAGGCATCTTGCGGGCAAACTGAACGCCAGTGAGCAAAAGCTATTCAAGAAGCTCGTGAAAGCGCTGGAGTATCTTCAGGCCAATCCCCGGCACAACAGTCTGGCCAGCCATGAAATAGAAGAATTGACGCGCAAGTATGGCATCAAAATCTGGCAGTCGTATCTGGAGAACAATACCCCCGGTGCAGGTCGTCTTTTCTGGGCTTATGGTCCGGGAAAAGGTGAGATCACCGTGCTCGCCTTGGAGCCGCACCCGGAGGACAAGAAGCGGGGCGCGTATGAGCGCATCAAGCTCTCACAATTGCCTGAGAAAACGCCCACAAAGGGGAAAACTAAGTAGCCATGAGGGAATGGCCGTTATTGGTGTTCATATCTCACATCCGAAGAAAATCATTCTGCCCTCAGATGATTCTGCCGATTTATGGTTGAAGCGGAGCGTTTGAACGGTCCATCCAAAGCGGTGCAAAGCCCCGCACTCCAAAACAGAGTCCGGGTCTGCCTTATGGGTGGATGGTAACCATATATTCCCCGTGCCGGTCCCCCACGTGATTTGCAAAACGTGGTTCCGAAACCGGCGGTGGACCCTCCAAGACCCTTGGATTTTCGATTTGCGAGTTTCGATTTACGATTTTTTCCGTAGTCCCGCTACCCACTACTCCGTTGACTCAATCCCTGAATCACACATCCGCGCCAACGGCGCTAAGGATCGAGGAATTTGCCGGGGTTGAGGATGTTGCGGGGGTCGAGGGCGGATTTGATGGTGCGGTGGAGGTTTCGGAGGGCGGGGGGGGCGGCTTGTTTCCACCAGGGCTTTCGGGCCAGGCCGGTGCCGTGTTCGCCGGTGATGGTGCCGTTCATCGCGAGGACGGAGCGAAAAAGTTCGTCCTGGGCGCGGCGACCGGCGGTACCGTTGACCTGGTCGGGGCGGAGCATGACGTTGACGTGAATGTTGCCGTCGCCGGCGTGGCCGAAGGCGGAGACGCGGACGCCGTGGGTGGTTTGCAGGCGTTTGGCGAGACGGAAGACGTCCAGCAGGCGTCCGCGGGGGACAACGATGTCCTGGTTGAGTTTGACCAGGCCGGTGGCTTTCAAGGCATAGGAAAAATCGCGGCGCATGGCCCAGAGTTTGTCGGCGGCGGCGGGGGTGTCGGCAAGGAAGAGTTTGAGGGCGCCGGACTTCTGGAGGATGCGGTGGACCAGGGCGGCCTCGGATTTTACGGTGTTGCGTTGGCCGTCGAGTTCGACGAGCAAAAAAGCGTTGCCGGGGGGTGTGTGGGGGGAGTAGGCGCGGGCGGCGGCGAGGGTGAGGGGGTCGGCGACTTCGAGGGCGCAGGGCAGTAGGCCGGCGGCGAGGATGTCGTTGACGGCGGCGGCGGCTTTGGTGGTTTGTTGAAAGGTGGCCACGACGACGGCGCGGGCGGGAGGAAGGGGCAGAAGTTTGAGGGTGGCTTCGGTGACAATACCTAACAGCCCTTCGGAGCCGATGAAGAGGTCGGTGAGGTTGAAACCGAGTTTGTTTTTGTGGGTGCGTCCGCCGGTGCGTACGATGGTGCCGTCGGCAAGAACAACTTCGAGGCCGAGGACGTAGTTGCGGGTGACACCGTATTTGAGGCAGCGGGGGCCGCCGGCATTGGTGGCGATGTTGCCGCCGATGTGGCTTTCGCGGAGGCTGGCGGGATCGGGTGGGTAAAAGAGTCCCTGTTGTTGCACGCGGTCCTGGAGGTCGCCGGTGATGACGCCGGGCTGGACGACGGTGACAAAGTCGCGCGGGTGAATTTCCAGGATGCGGTTCATGCGGGCGAGGCTGATGACGAGGCCGCCGTGAACGGGGACGCAGCCGCCGACGTAACCACGTCCGGCACCGCGGGTGGTGACGGGAATGCGGCGGCGGTGGCAGAAACGGAGCAGGGCGGAGACGACGGCGGTGGTGCGGGGCAGGGCGACGGCATCGGGGGGATGGCTGGCGTGCCAGGCGTCGCCGGCGTGGGCGCGTAGGGCGGCGGCGGAGGTGAGAATGGCGCGTGGACCGAACTCGCGCCGGAGGGCGGCGGTCCAGCGAGGTGGCGGTGCGGAGGGGGTCATCGCCGCGTCCCCTGGGTCATGGCGCGGCGCACATCGCGTTCGACGTCGCGTGTTTTGATGTCCTGGCGTTTGTCGCGGACGTTTTTGCCCTTGCCCAGGCCGAGGAGAATTTTGAAGCGGTTGGCTTGGTTAAAGTAGCCTTTGAGGGGAACGAGGGCTTTGCCCGCAATGGTGATTTCGGCCTGGAGTTTGGCCAGCTGTTGTTTGTGCAGAAGGAGGCGGCGGACGCGTTTGGGCTCGTGGTTCTCGCGGTTGCCTTTGTCGTAGGGGGCGATGTGGAAGTTGTGGAGCCAGGCCTGGCCGTTTTCGATGCGGGCGAAGGCCTCATTGATGCTGCACTCACCGGTGCGCAGGGATTTGACCTCGGTGCCGCGCAGTTCCACTCCGGCCTCGACGGTTTCCAGAATCTGGTAATCGCGGTGGGCTTTGCGATTTTGCAGTTCGCGGGACGAACTCATAACGCCGGAAGGGTGTCCCGGCCGGGGGGCATTACTTGGCGGGCTCGTCGAGGAGCTTGTAGGAGAGCTTGCCTTCGGCGATTTCTTTGAGGGCGACGTCCATGAAGGTCATTTTCGGGCTGACGGCGATCATGGGGCGAAAGCCCTGGCCGAGCTGGCGGACCCGTTTGGAAACCATGTTGATGAGAATCTGGGGGTTCTCGATTTTTTTCAGGGCGTCTTGGACAAGTTGATGCTTCATAAAGATTTCGGAGGGACTGGAAAGAATGCATGAGAATGCGGGGCAGGCAAGCGGAAAGTCACAGGACAATTCGGTTGCTTGTAGGCGGTTGGGCGACAGGATTTCGGTTCTGGAGGTGCTCATGCGCGTTCGTTGGATATCGGTCGGCCTTGCCGGATTGTGGTTGGGTTTCTTTGCCGTGGAGGCGGCGGGGCAGCGTACGATCCCGGAGCCGTTGCGCCCGTGGCAGGATTGGGCGACGTGGGACGTGAAGGACCGCGACCATCCTCCCCTATACAACAGTGCTTCGACCAAGCCGGGGCTGTGGCCGGGTTCGCTGCGGTTGGAAGTGGGGGCGACATCGGGGCGGTTCACGCTGGGGGTGACGATTTTTTCAGAAATGTGGGTGCCATTGCCCGGGGAGCCGGACATGTGGCCGCGTGGGGTAGTGGCGGGCGGACGGGCGTTGGCGGTGACCTCGCGTAACAATCGACCGGCGGTCCGGTTGCCGGCCGGGTCGCACGAGATCAGCGGGACATTCGCATGGAGCACATTGCCGGCACAGATGCGGCTGCCGTCGGAGACGGGCATGTTGACGCTGGTGGTGGATGGCCGGGCGGTGCCGGAGGCGACGTGGAACGCAGACGGGGTATTGTGGTTGCGCGGCCAGCGGGTGGAGTCGGCAGGCAAGGATTATTTTTCCGCAGTGGTGTATCGCGCGCTGACAGATGGAATTCCGATGCGATTGGTGACCGAGGTGGAGCTTTCGGTGTCGGGCAAAAGCCGGGAGGAGTTGGTGGGGGATGTGCTGCCGGAGGGCTGGCGGCTGGAGATGGTGGAAAGCCCGCTGCCGGTGGCGGTGGACGAGAACGGACGGATGAAGGCGCAGGTGCGCGCGGGCAAGTGGACGGTGCGGTTGACAGCGTTCCGTTTGAATGATGCCGGTGTGTTTCGTTACGCGCAGGGCGCGCGCCCGGTGGCCGCAGATGAGTTGATCGCTTTCCAGGCGCGTCCGGATTTTCGGTTGTTGGAGATTCTGGGCGTGCCGGTGGTGGATGTGGCGCAGACCTCGATGCCGGAAAAATGGCGGTCGCTGCCGGTTTATCGCTGGCAGACGTCGGAGGAGTTTCAATTGGAGGAACGGATGCGCGGCATGGGGTTGCAAAAGCCGGAAGGGTTGCGGATCAATCGCGAAGTGTGGCTGGACGAGGACGGGCGCGGACTGGTGTTTCGCGACCGGGTGTCCGCACGGATGCAACAAACCTGGCGGTTGGACGCGGCGGAGGGCCGCGAGTTGGGTGCGGTGCGGGTCGGCGGCGAGGGACAATTGATCACGCACCATCCGAGGACGGGCCGGCCGGGCGTGGAGCTGCGCACGCGCAATCCCCAGGTCGAGGCGACGGGTACCATGCCGATGGGGCTGACGATGCCGGCCACCGGCTGGGAGGCGGACGCCGACTTGGTGCATGTGGACTGGAATCTGCCACCCGGCTGGCGCCTGTTCGCGGTGTTTGGCGCGGACTGGGTTCAGGGCGATAGGTTGACCTCGTGGACGCTGCTGGATTTGTTTTTATGGTTGGTGTTCGGCATCGCGGTGTTCCGTTTGTGGGGGCCGGGCGCGGGGGTGCTGGCGCTGGTGGGATTCGCGTTGATGTATCACGAACCACAGGCGCAGGTGTCGGCGTCGTTGGACAACAAGGGCCTGGCGCTGATGCGGGTGGTGCCCGCAGGATGGGCGCGACAGCTGGTGCTGGGATGGAAGGTTGCCGCGCTGGTGGTCTTCGTATTGGTGGCGGTGCCGTTTGTGGCGCGGCAGTTGCAGGGGGCGTTGTATCCACAGTTGGAACGGGACAGGGTCGGGATTTATGAGACGTTGTTGGGCTA
>CAZTYG010000151.1:0-5510 GCA_964617445.1 uncultured Blastochloridaceae bacterium | reverse complement strand
ACCGCCGGTTTCGGAACCACGTTTTGCAAATCACGTGGGGGACCGGCACGGGGAAGGTGAGATAGACCTAGCCGAAACGGGCAGCGCGATCCTGTAAGAAATCCGCCCCCTCAGGTTTCAAGTCTCAGCTTTCAGGTTTCTCCGAAATTCCGAAGTCTCGCAACCAGCAACCCGCGAGTCGCCGAAGGCCCGAGCCTGTCGAAGGGTTACTCCACTGCTTTCTTCTGTCTCCGCCTTGATTGGTGCCCTTCTGAGGGTGACAGGGCCTAGTTTGGGTTTGCCGCAGTCCCTATGAACTGGCAGATTACTTTCCATGAACTATGAGGCTTTCTTCGAGCGGAATCCGGCCGTGTGCGGTGGGCAGTTGGTCATTCGCGGCACTCGAGTGTCGGTGCGAACGCTGCTTGCGAGCTTGGCCGAGGGAGACGATGAGGATGCCATCCGTACCGCCTTCCCGTCCGTCTCTGCGGAAGCGCTGCGGGCGGTCATCGCCTTTGCCGCGGCCTCGGCGGAAGAGGACATCCCGCTGACTCCCCGTCCGGCTTTGGCATGATTGTTATTAATCACAGGCATCCGCGTTTCGTAGAGCTTCGAAAGGACTTTCGTCAGCATCCCGAGTGGTTCACGCCTTGGAATGGAGTGTTTTTTCGTTTCCAAACGGTGGATTTTCCCCTGCCGAAGGATGTATTGAGCGGAACAGGCGCAGCGCGACGCGGTGGAAGGTGGAATCCACCCGGTCTCCCAACAATCTATGGATGCACCACTGATCATACAGCGCTGGAAGAGTGCAAGGCCAACGACCGTTACTATGGCCTGGAAACGAAAAGCCCTCGACTGTTGGTAGCCATTGAGTCCCGTCTGACCCGTGTGCTCGATCTTACCAGGCCCGCGCTGCGGCGAAAGCTGGGCGTCACATTGAGGGAACTCGCAGCCGAAGACTGGCGCAAATTGCTTGGAGCACACAAAGAGAGTCTGACTCAAGTGCTCGGCCGGGCAGTCGCGGAAACAGGTGGGAGCGGATTGATTGCTCCTTCTGCCGCTGTGTATCGCGGGGTCAATGTCGTGGTCTTCCCCGGAGTTTGCCGTACAGATCGCTTGGCCGTGGTGGAAGCAGAAAAATTGGAACAACTGAGAGTAAAAACAAAGGCTTGATACCTGCAATAATGCAGGTATTCTTGCGAGTATAAAAATATGGCAACAGCTCTCAAAAAAACAAAATCGACTCACCCAGCGTTGGGTCGTTTCCGGTTTGCCCACAGAGGCGCAAAAAATTATGCGGGCCTGCTCCAGCATTACCGAACCGTCTTCAAGATGACGCAGCCGGTGGTGGTGCGTATGACCGGTTTCTCACCGCGCTCAGTCGCGAAATGGAGCGAGGGAGTGCCGCCTTCCCCGAAGCAGGAGAAAGCACTTGTGGAGATGGACAGGTTGCTCGACGCGCTGTCGCGCGTTATGAAGACAGAACAAATCGGACACTGGTTGAAATCGCCCAACCCTGCATTCGATGGCTCGACTCCGCTTCAGGTCGTCGAACGTGGGGAGATGGATCGTATTTGGCACATGCTCTACGACATTGAATCCGGCCAGCCGGGATAGGGTGAGAATGATCCTTTGTAAGCAAGAGGAACTTCGGACGATGGAGGGAGGGGAATTCAACATCCAACACTCAACATTCAGCTTTTGTTAATTTCTTGGAGGGTCCACCGCCGGTTTCGGAACCACGTTTTGCAAATCACGTGGGGGACCGGCACGGGAAAGGTGAGATAGACCTAGCCGAAACGGGCAGCGCGATCTTGTAAGAAATCCGCCCCCTCAGGTTTCAGGTATCAGCTTTCAGGTTTCTCCAAATTCCGAAATCTCGCCACTCGTCACTCTGCGTTCCGTAGTCCGTAGTCCTGTAGTCGGTAGTCAGTCGTCTTTTCTCTGTCTTCGCCGCAGCCAGATCAACGCACCGAGGCCCATGCCGAGCAGGGCGTAGGTGGAGGGTTCGGGGATGACGGAGATGGAAAAGGTGTCGATGTTCAAGGCACCAGTATGACTGACTCGCCCACCATATCCGAAGCGGTTGCCGAAAGTATAAGTAGATGCATAATTTTCGATGGTATGGTTCAGGGTGACCGTGTCAGTCCCCCTGGATGCGGTGGCTGTCAAGATGAGATTGCTACCACTAAAAATACCGCTGAATGTATAGTCCCAATCACCGAGAGTGTTCAAGAAGCTGTGAGCGCTAAAGGCGATGCTTGCTCCTGTAGAATTCAATAGTTGGAGTTGCGATGTAGTAAGTCTGAGTTGGATCCCGTTGGTCATCGTGGAGGGATTGCCTGCTACAGGGGCAGCTGAGCCTAATGCAAATATGGATGTCTGGCCGAAGTCGCTGCCCGTCCCGTGAGTCCTGTTTGTGCTCATTTGAATGAGAAATCCCGGGTCCGATGTGGCATCAAAATCAAATTGTGCCGATGCAACTCCTGAGGATGAGTTGTTTTGAGAGCTAGAACCTAGTAATCTGTGTGAATCCGTTTGTAAGCTCCAGGATGAGTTTGATTGGTTAGAGGTCACAAATCCCACCCCAGTAGGATTGTCCTTCCCTGTATCCGTCCCCCAATCGAAAGAAGCAGGCAAAGCAATCTGCCCAAAACTTACGGTGGCACTTACCGCCAGACACGCAGCAGTGGCTGTCAAAAATTTCAATGCGTTGAATCCGATTATTGGGGTTGCGAAGGCTGTTTTCATCATAGGTTTCCTTGCTGTAGTTTGCTTAAGCTTCAAGCAACATAATCCCATCCCGAATACAACGCAAGCAGAAAATAACAAAAAAATTGCAATGGCGGAGTTTCTGATCGTTGCGGGTGGGTTGACGTCTTCACGGTTGAGTCGGGGAAAATCGACAACGACGGCTCAGATTCAGAGTAAACGCCTAATTTTATGCGGCCTTGTCCCCAGGAAATCCGCAAAAACTGTATATTTTGTATTGACGATTAGTGAAAATTCCGGCAAGTAACATGACAGAACAGAAAAGAGCATCCCCAAACAACCTCAACGGAGACACCTGCCATGAAATGCCTGAATTCAATGACCGCCGCGAGCTGGATGAAACGATGGGCCCTGTATTTAATGCTGTTGGGGTGGACCCTGACCGGTCAGGCCCAGGGGCTGGACTACAGCACGAGCTGGCTGGGCAACACGTTCGGCAAGAGCGGGCGCAGTGACGGGGAATGGGTGCAGCAGTGGATGCATGATATCTGGGTGAATCCGTCCGGCCGGATTTATGCGAATTCGCGCTGGGATGAGGGCGGTCGCGAGGCGGGGATATATGAGAATGGCCAGGTGCTCGGCAAAATGCAGGGGGATACCCACAACTTCCTCGGCGGTGAGGCGGTGGCGGGGAATTCGACTTATGTCTGGCTGGCGCAGAAGGGCGGGCACATCCGGCGGTATTGGCCGAGTGGAGCGACGGCGGGCAACCGCATCACGGTATCGACGGCGTTCTGGGGACCTCCGGGTCTGGCGGCGTCGGAGACGGAATTGTTTGTCAGCTGCCCTCCGGAAAATCTGATCAAGGTCTTCAATGCCTCGACCATGAGCCAGGTGCGGCAGTTCGCGTTCAACAACCCCGGCAAGCTCACGGTGGCACCCAACGGCAGTCTGTGGATCATTGACCGCATGAGTTCGGGCCAGGCGCCGGTGGTGCGCAATGTGTCGGACACCGGAACGGATCTGGGCAAGACAATCACCGGCTCCCACATCACCGCGGTGGCCTTCGACAACCAGGGTCGGCTGATGGTGGGCGACGCGGGCACCAGCCAGCAGGTGAAGTTCTACAATGTGTCGGGTACGCCGCAACTTGTGGACACCCTCGGGGCGGCCGGCGGGGTGCTGGGCGGAACCAAGGGCCAGGTGGCGCCGAACAAATTCAACGGCATCACAGGGCTGGGCACCGATTCCTCGGGCAATATCTACGTTTCCTCCAGCGGCATCCAGAATTCGGCCATCGGCACCCGCGGCACCGAACTGCGCGTTTTCAATTCGAGCAAGCAGTTCCAATGGGAGCTGCTGGGGCTCAACTTCATCGATGTGGCCCACGCCGATCCGTGGAATTTGGAAGATGTTTACACCGCCGACGAGCGCTACGACATGAACTATGCGGTCACCACCCCCGGCGGTGAGTGGACCTATGCGGCATCGACGCTCGACGCGCCCACCTATCCGGACGACCCGCGTTCCAACGGACGCTTCTATAGTCCGAAAATGCTGCGGCTGGACGGCGAGTTGTTCATGTTCGGCAACAATATGAACGGAAACGAGCTGATCGTGTACCGCTTCGACGGTGAGATCGCCGTGCCCGCGGTCATGTGGGTGCGTTCGGCAGCCTACACCCCGTCGGTGCCGCCTCCCGGCAGCAACTGGTTGTGGGTGGACCACAGCGGCGACGGCCAGTTCCAGCAGAATGAATACAACATGGCCGACACCTTCAACACCAGTCCGTTCCATCCCGACACGGCCGGCGATGTCTGGGGGGTGAAGTGGGGCAGCGGCAACATCCACCGCTACCATTACCAGGGCCTCAACAGCCACGGGGTGCCGGTTTATTCGGCCGACGAGGTGACCGTCTATCCACGTCCGCCGTTTTTCAACGAGGATTTGATCCAGGCCCATTACGTTGCCGAGACCGACACCATGTTCCTTTCCGGCTTCACATCCCAATACACGCGGCTGGGGGATCCCTTCATGCCACTTGGCCGGGTCATTGCGCGTTACGACAACTGGAGCACCGACCAGACCAACCACGACCAGATTTATGTGCTGCCCTATAATTCCAGCAATGCCATTCCCAAATCGATGGCGGTGGACGGCAAGTATCTTTTTGTCGGCTATTTCCATGCCGAGCAGGTGCTGGTCTTTGATATCGCCACCGGCCAGCAAATCGGCGCGTTGACGCCCGGACCCGAAATCAACAACGAGCATGGTGATCTGGATATTCCGTTCGGCATCGTGGTGTCGCGTCGGCCCAACGGCGAATATCTGGTGTTCCACGAGGACGACCGTTTCGCCAAGGTGGTGATGTATCGTTGGACTCCGCCCGGTGTGCCCAACATGTCCAGCGCCCCGTCCGCACCGAGCGGGTTGGCGGCCACCACGGTTTCCCACCGCCAGATATGGCTGACGTGGAACGACAACGCCTCCAACGAGTCCGGCTACAAGATCGAGCGTTCGGTATCCGGCGGGGCGTGGAAGCAGATCGGCCAGGTGGGGCCGAATGTCAGCAGCTTTGCCAGTGGCGGATTGGCGGGGGCGTCCTCCTATTCCTACCGGGTCCGCGCCTACAACACCGCCGGCCACTCCGGCTACAGCAACACGGCATCGGCCACCACCACCGAGCCCCCGGGCTTCGGCGGGGTCGTGGCGGCATGGGACTTCGGCACCAATTCCGGCAAGGATGGCACCGGCGACTTCAACTTGAACAAAGGCCGTTCGGCGCAGGATTTTGTTTTGGAGCCGGACCGCTTTGCGAT
>CAZTYG010000150.1:0-5606 GCA_964617445.1 uncultured Blastochloridaceae bacterium | reverse complement strand
TCCTCGGCCATGAAGTGCTCGCGGATGAGGTCGCCGTGGAGACGGACGGCTTCTTCGAGGGTCTCGAAGATGACGCCCTTGGCGGCGAGGTCGGCGGGCAGGGCCGGGGTCTTGAGCGCGGTGTCGTTGGCGAAAACGGCCGCCGAGGTGGTGGCGAAGGGCAGTGCCGAGCGCTCCAGCAACTCGGCGGCATCGGCCCCGAAGACCGGGGCACCGACGCGACTGGATTCGACCTGTTTTAGTGCGGTGATGTTGCCGAAACGCCAAGTTTCGTCTTTGCGTTTGGGTTCCGGCAGGCATTGAAAATCCTCCCAGCCCTTTTGCTTGAGTTCGCGCCACCAGAACGGCAGGCCGTCCGCGTCCTCCACGACGGGACCCGCTTCGAGCAGCGGAATGGCACCGTCGGCATATTGGAGGGAGGTTGGCATGGTGTGAGTTTCGGGCTTGGAGTTACGACCCCGTCTGGCTGTGTGGGGTGTGATTTCCTTGGACGTTCGACGTTGCTCAGGCACCGTCGTTGCCAATGGCCTCGACAGGGCAGCCTTCCATGGCTTCTTTGCACTGGGCTTCTTCTTCGGGGCTTCCCGGCTGTTTAAAAACGAAGGAGTGGCCGCCGTCGTCGTTGCGGGTGAAATTGGCCGGTGCGGTTTCGCGGCACAGGTCACAGTCGATGCATTGGTTATCGACGTAATAGGTACCTTTGACGTTGTCGGGGTAGCTGTTTTCTAGGTCTGCCATATGGGTTCTTTCGTTGTAGGGTTGTTTGCTTGGTGGAAGCGGAGGAGATTAGCCGACCGAACCTTCCATTTCAAGTTCGATGAGGCGTTTGAGTTCGACGCTGTATTCCATGGGAAACTGGTTGACCAAGTCGTTGACGAAGCCGTTGACGCTCATGCTCATGGCCTGGCCCTCGGTCAGCCCGCGCTGCTGCATGTAGAAAATCTGTTCGGCACTGACTTTGCTGACACTGGCCTCGTGCTGGACGGAATTGTTCTGGCCGCGCACGGCGATGGCGGGGTAGGTGTCGGTGCGGGAGTCGGTGTTGATGAGCAAGGCGTCGCACTCGGTGTTGTTTTTGCAGCCTTTGAGGTGTTTGGGGATATGGACAAGGCCGCGGTAGGAGGATCGGCCTTTGCCGATGCTGATGCTTTTGGAGACGATGTTGCTGGTGGTCTCATCGGCGGCATGGATCATTTTGGCGCCGGTGTCCTGATGTTGACCGTTGTTGGCAAGGGCGATGCTGATGACCTCGCCGCGGGCTTTGCGTCCTTTGAGGATGACTCCGGGGTATTTCATGGTGAGGCGGGAGCCGATGTTGCAGTCGATCCACTTGATCTCCGCCTCTTCCATGGCAAGGCCGCGTTTGGTGACCAGGTTAAAGACGTTGGAGCTCCAGTTCTGGACGGTGATGTATTGGATTTTCGCGCCTTTGAGGGCGACCAGTTCGACCACGGCGCTGTGGAGGGTGGCGGTCTCGAACTTGGGCGCGGTGCAGCCTTCCATGTAGGTCAACTCGGCGCCTTCGTCGGCAATGATCAGGGTGCGCTCGAACTGGCCGAAGTTCTCGGCGTTGATACGAAAATAGGCCTGCAGGGGGTGTTTGACCTTCACGCCCGGCGGGACGTAGATGAAGCTGCCGCCGCTGAACACAGCGCTGTTGAGCGCGGAGTATTTGTTGTCGGCGGTGGGAATGACTTTGCCAAACCATTTGCGGAAAATTTCCGGGTGTTCTTTGAGGCCGTCCAGGCTGCCGGCAAAGATGACCCCTTGGTCGGCGACGGCGGCTTTGACATTGGAGTAGGCGGCTTCGCTGTCGAACTGGGCTTCGACTCCGGCGAGGAACTTACGCTCTTTTTCGGGGATGCCGAGGCGCTCGAAGGTGCGTTTGACATCGTCGGGCACCTCGTCCCAACTACGTTTGGGCTGCTGGCCCTTGGACAGGTAGTAGCGGATTTTATCGTATTGAATGGTCTCCAGGTCCTTGCTCGCCCAATGGGTGGGAGTGGGCTTGGACTGGAATACCTCCAGCGCCTTGAGGCGGAATTCGCGAACCCAATCGGGGTCACCTTTCACGTCGCTGATGTAGTTGACGGTGTCGGCGGTGAGGCCGATGCCGGCGTCGTATTGATAGTCCTCGGGATAGGAGAAGTTCCCATGGTCATCGACGGCGATGTTCAGTTCGGGTTTTTCGCTCATGGTTTGGAAGTGTTTCGGGTTGCGCGCATCGGGTTCAGGCGGCCACGGGTTCGGCGGTTTCTTTGATGATGGTGTCGTAGCCCTCGGCTTCGAGCTGGAGGGCCAATTCCTTGCCGCCGCTGCGGACGACACGACCCTGGACCAGGACGTGGACGTGGTCGGGCACGATGTAGTCGAGCAGGCGCTGATAATGGGTGATGACCAGGATGCCCAGGTCCGGGCCGCGGAGTTTGTTGACCCCTGCGGCGACGATGCGCAAAGCGTCGATGTCCAAGCCGCTGTCGGTTTCGTCGAGAATGGCGTAGGCGGGCTCCAGCATGGCCATTTGCAGGATTTCATTGCGTTTCTTTTCGCCACCGGAAAAGCCGTCGTTGACCGCGCGCGAGGTGAAGGCTTTGTCCATTTCGAGGTCGGCCATTTTTGCGTAGAGCCTCTTATAGTAAGCAACGGCGTCGATCTCCTCGCCTTCGGGCAGGCGGGCCTGCAGGGCGGCGCGAATGAAGTTGGCAATGGTGACGCCGGGGATTTCGCAGGGGTATTGGAAGGCCAGGAACAGGCCGAGGCGGGCGCGTTCGTCGGGCTCCATTTCGAGGACGTTTGCGCCGTTGAGCAGAACCTCGCCGCCGGTGACTACGTAGTCCGGGTGACCGGCGATGACTTTGGCCAGTGTGCTTTTGCCCGAGCCGTTGGGGCCCATCAGCGCATGGACTTCGCCCTTGGGAATGGTGAGATTGAGGCCGCGCAGGATGGGGTTGCCTTCGATGCTGGCGTGCAGGTCTTTGATTTCGAGTGTGTTCATATAAATGGAATTAGCGTTTGGATTTGGTGGCGGTGGTCTGGCATTCGGGGCAGACGCCGCGCAGGGTGATCTCCCAAGAGCGGACTTGAAAGCCCCGGGGCAACTGACAAAGATCGCCGGGCTTGCGACCGGTCACAAGCGGGATATCAAATACCTTGCCGCATTTTTCACATAGGAAGTGGCTGTGCTCTTCCAAATTGGCGCAGTAGCGTGTGGCTTCCCGCTCCATATTCACCTGCTTGACCAGGCCGCATTCAACCAGGGTCTCCAGGCAGTTGTAAACCGTGGCCAGGGAGATGGTGGCACGGTGTTTCTTGGCGTGAATGAACACCTCGGTGGCCGTTGGATGGGTGCGGTGGGAAAGCAGCACCTCGTAAACCTCGCGACGCTGCGGCGTCAGACGATGTCCGTTGTGGTGGATCGTCTTCTCGTAAATCCGGTTGCGGCTGGCGTTTTTTTCGGCCATGGACACAATCTAGTCCGGATTTTATTCGGATCAAGAATTATTCTAATTAAGGTCGGCATTTTTCCTGAGAGGCGGTCTTTTTCAAGCATCCGTTGCTGGTCCGCCCAGACGTGGGCTATACGAAAATTTTCCTACTGCCAACTTCCGCCTTCGCATCAGGGTGCTATAAACACGGGGCATGGCGGAAGAAAGAAAGCTGTTCAAGGACTGGTTCGACCGCGAGGCGGCCCGCCGAATGGCCGCACAAGTGGCGGGTGCGTGGCCGGAATTCGACAAAAAAGCCTTTATCCGACGCGCCACCACCGGACTGGACCCGCTGGAATTCCACGGGCGGATCGCCGCCTTTTCCGACGCGCTGCGCACAACCCTGCCCGAAGATGTTCCTCGATCGCTGGACATTCTCACCCGCAGCCTGCCATCAACGACGCCGGACGCCTCGACGGTGACCGACGGCTGGTTGCAATGGCCGTTGGGACATTTTATCGCCGCACACGGCACCCCCTATTTTGAAGAGTCGATGGCGGCCATGATCGAGTTGACCCAACGCTTCACCGCCGAATTCGCCGTCCGTCCCTTTCTCCAGCAATACCCGGAGCGCACCATGCGGCGGCTGTTAAAACTCACCACCCATCCGAATGTCCATGTGCGCCGATGGTGCTCCGAGGGCTGCCGCCCGCGGCTGCCATGGGGGCGGCGGCTGGACGGATTCGTTGCCGATCCCTCCCCGCTGTGGCCGATCTTGGAGGCGTTGAAGGACGATCCCGAACGATACGTGCAAAAATCCGTGGCCAACAACCTCAACGACATCGGCAAGGACCACCCCGACGCCTTGGTGAACCGCTGCCGTGCGTGGAATAAATCGGCCGGACCTGATCGGCGTTGGATCATCCGCCACGCCCTGCGCACGCTGATCAAAGACGGTCATCCCGCGACACTCGCGCTGCTCGGCTACCGTCGGCCCAAAGGCCTCAAGGCACGAGTGCACCTGACTCCCGCCGCTGTATGTGTCGGTGGGACCGTGAACTGCGCCGCCACGGTGGAAAACGGCGGTTCATCGCCGATGGCTTTGGTGATCGACTACGCCGTGCATTACCCGCGGCAGAAAGGCCGGACCGGGCGCAAGGTGTTCAAGTGGACCACCCTCACTCTGCCCGCCGGCGGACGCGTCGCGCTGCGCAAACGCCATTCCATGCGCGAGACCAGCGTCCGCGCCCTCTACCCCGGTCGGCATCTCGTAGAGCTGCAAATCAACGGACAGGTCCTCGCCTCCGGCGCTTTTCAACTGTTATGAAAAAGACCTGACGGCCTTCCACTATTTCCCTTTGCCAAATACGAAATTCCCCGGAAGATGGCCGCATGGAACTAAGCGGTCAGCAGAAATCGAGGTTGCGCGGTATCGGCCAGAAACTGGAGCCCATCGCCCGCGTCGGCAAACAAGGACTCCACCCCACCCTGCTCGACAACGTCCGCACCTGCCTGGAAAAGCGCGGACTTGTGAAAGTCCGTTTTGACGATCATAAAGAACATCGCAAATCCCTATCCCAGGAGTTGGCCGAGAAAACTGGCTCCATCCTGGTCGGCCAGGTCGGATTCACCTCCCTGTTTTACCTCCCGGTGCCCGGTGGTCCCACGCCCTGAAAAATAGTTGCCAAGCCAACAAACCTGACTATTCTTATCGGCTTAATCGACAATCCAATCCAACTCCTTCACTATCATGAGCAAACTCTCCGTAGAAGAAATCAAAGACCAGAGCCGTTCCCTGCGTGGAACCATCGTGGAAACCCTCCAAAGCGGGGCGGTTCATTTCAGTGAAGAAGACTACCAGTTGCTCAAATTTCACGGCACCTACCAGCAGGACGACCGTGACCTGCGTAACGTGCGCAAAGCCGAAGGACTGGACAAGGCCTGGAGCTTCATGGTCCGCAGCAAAATGCCCGGCGGCCACCTCAGCGCCGAGCAATACATGGTGCATGACCGCATGGCCGACGACCTCGCCAACGGCACCATTCGTATCACCACCCGCCAGGGTTTTCAGATGCACGGCGTGCTGATGGGCCATCTCAAAGACTGCATCGCGCGTATTGTCCACTCCGGCCTCACCACATGGGGTGCCTGCGGCGACGTCGTCCGCAATACCATGAGCAC
>CAZTYG010000149.1:0-5621 GCA_964617445.1 uncultured Blastochloridaceae bacterium | reverse complement strand
AACGACGAGGCCGGCGGCTACATGGTTGATGGCGACCTGGTCTAAATCCAGCACCTCGTCCGCCAGGCCGTGGAACTCGGTGCCGATGTCATCAAAGCCGACCCCACCGATGACCCCTCCCTCTACCATAAAGTGGTCGAAACCGCCGGCGCCATCCCCGTGCTGGTCCGCGGCGGCGGCCGCGCCCCGGATGATGAGATTCTCCGACGCACCGAGGCACTCATGCAACAGGGCGTCGCGGGCATCGTTTACGGCCGCAACGTCATCCAACACCCCCATCCCTCCGGCATGACCAAGGCACTCATGGCCATCGTCCACGAAAACGCCACCGCCGCCCAAGCCGCCAAACATCTGAAATAAAAAAATTTATGCAATCAACCAACATCGCCATCATCGGTGGCGGCCTCATGGGCCGCGAACTCGCCTCCGCCCTCGCCCGCTGGTTTGTCCTCAACGACTTTCCGGTCCAACCCCGCCTTACCGCCGTCTGCGATGCCCACCCCGCAGCTCTCGACTGGTTCCGTCAGATTCCCTCCGTCACCTGTTTCACCACCGACTACCACGAACTTCTTAAAAACGACGATATCGACATCGTTTACGTCGCCGTGCCCCATCACCTGCACGAGGAAATCTACACCGCCGTGCTCGACGCCGGGAAAGACCTCATGGCCGAAAAACCCTTTGGCATCGACCTCGCCGCCGCTGAACGCATCGCCTCCAAGGTTCGCCAGTCCGGCCGCTTCGTCCGTTGCAGCTCCGAGTTCCCCTTTTTCCCCGGTGCCCAGGCCGCGTTCCACTACGCCCTCTCTGGCGCTTTCGGCAAACTCCTCGAAGTCCACTCCGGCTTTCATCATTCGAGTGACCTCGATCCCGCCAAACCCGTAAACTGGAAACGCCAGGTCCAGTTTTGCGGAGAAATCGGCGTCATGGGCGACCTCGGCATGCACGCCGTCCACCTCCCCGCCCGCCTCGGCTGGCTTCCCTCGCGCGTCTTCGCCCAACTGCAGAAGGTTTATCACACCCGCCCCGACGGCAAAGGCGGCAGCGCCCCCTGCGACACCTGGGACAACGCCATGCTTCATGGCAGTTTCCCCCATGACGATCGCGAAATCCCCATTCGTTTTGAAATGAAACGACTGGCTCCCGGCGAAACCAACACCTGGTTCTTCGAGGCACTCGGCACCGATGGCGGCGTGCGTTTCAGCACCAAAGACCCCAAGGCCCTGCTGACGTTTCAACGCGGCAAAGAACAATCCTGGAGCCGGACCGACCTCGGTTTTGCCTCCGTTTTCCCCACCATCACCGGCGGCATCTTCGAGCACGGCTTTCCCGACTGCTTCCTCCAAATGTGGGCCTCTTTCCTGGCCGAACGCGCCGGACTCCTCGGCGGAAAATTCGGCTGCGTCACCCCCGACGAAGCCCTCGCCAGCCACCGCCTCTTCCACGCGGCTCTCCGCTCCCACAAATCCGGCGCGGCCGAAAACACGGATTTTTAACCACGAATGGATACGAATTTACACGAATTTACACGAATACGGAATGATGCTTATTTTGGCTGTTCCCATTCGTGTTCCTTCATGTCCATTCGTGGTTACATTTTTTTCAGTAGGAAATTAGTGGTTTAAAATTCTTTTTTGTTCATGAAGACATCCAACATTCAAGGTCAGCCTTCTTGGCCGGTTTCCTCCTCCTCGGTGGATGCCCACCTCACTGTTCTCGGCGGCCAACTCGGCCCCGTGCGTTTCACCCTCCGCTCTGGTAAATCCACCCGCATTGTCGAACCCTTCTCCGTGGCACCCTGGTCCGGCGAACCGGGAACCGACCGCATTCAACCCCCGCTTCTGCGCGGTCTGCGCGGCGACTTCATTTGCATGCCCTTCGGTGCCTCCGACCAGCCATGGCGCGGCGAGGACCACCCGATCCATGGGGAACCCGCCAATGGCAATTGGAAAGCCGTTTCTCTTTCCCGCAAGGAAGCCGTCACCGAATTCACCACCACATTCCGCCCCCGCATTCGTCCGGGCAAAATCACCAAATCCATCCGCCTGATCGACGACCACACCGTCATCTACCAAACCCACACCCTTGAAGGTTTCTCCGGCCCCATGAGCTTCGGCCACCACCCCATGCTCGACTTCCTTCGCAACGGGCCGGGGCGCATCGCCACCAGCAAACTCCACCACGGCCAGGTCCATCCCCTCCCCTTCGACCAACCCGCACGTGGCGGCTACTCTTCCCTCCAACCCGCCGCCACATTCACCAACCTCGACCGTGTCCCTGCCATCGACGGCACCATCGCCGATTGTTCCACCTATCCGGCCCGCGAAGGCTTCACCGACTTTGTTTTCCTCCACCACCACGACCGCCCGGATTTCGCTTGGACCGCCGTCACTTTTCCGGAAACGGGGTTTCTCTGGTTCGCCCTCAAAGACCCCCGCCTGCTCGCCTGCACCGCCCTCTGGCACTCCCATGGCGGACGCCACTACGCCCCTTGGAACGGTCGTCACCGCGGTGTGCTCGGCATCGAGGACGTCACCTCCTACTTCGGCATGGGACTGACCGCCTCTGTGAACAAAAATTCACTCAACCGCCGGGGCATCCCCACCACCCTCAAGCTCTCCCCGCGCAAGCCCCTGCGCATCCCCTACATCATGGGCGTCGCCCCCATTCCCCGCAGCTTTGACCGCGTCCGCTCCCTCACCCCGGGCGACGACAACCTCACTTTCCACGCCCACTCCGGCAAAACCACCACAACCCCCGTCGACCTCCATTTCCTCAAATCCTGATAATGAACCACTCATTTCCACAAATGATCGCCAAACAAAACAGCCGCAGAAATTGGGGTACACAAAAGGTACAAAAAATCTCTTTACCAGATGCCCCCTTTTGTGGCCTTTGTGTTTTTTGTGTGCCATTCCGATCCGATTTTTATGGGCTTTGAATGAGTGTCCATGAGCGAAATTAATGGTTTAAAACTCTTATGAAACGCAGCGAAATCAACACCCTCATCCGCCAGGCCACCGCCTGTTTTGAAACCCACGGCTGGACCCTGCCCCCCGCACCGCGCTGGGATGTCACCGACTTCGGCCTCGGCGACTGGCGCCAGCACGGACTTGTCCTGGTCAACCTCGCTGAGGAACCGGAATACTGCGAAAAACTGATGTATGCCCGCTGCGGCATGACGACCCCGGCCCACACCCACAAAAAGAAAAAAGAGGACATCATCTGCCGTTGGGGCGAACTCCAACTCTTCCTCTGGACCTCAAAAATGCAGCACAGCTCCGAACCGGTCAGCGTCCACATCAACGGCGTCAACACCACCGTCCCCGGTGGCGAACCACTCATCCTCCCCGCCGGCCACCGTATCACTCTCGTCCCCGGCGTTTGGCACGAATTCGCCCCCGCCTCCGACGAATGCATCATCGGCGAGGTCTCCACCGCCAACGATGACCTCCACGACAACTTCTTCATCAACCCCGATATCGGCCGATTCCCCGGCATCGACGAAGACGAACCACCCCTGGTCAAACTCGTCAGTGACGCCTAAGCAAATCCACAAAGAATTTTTAACCACGAATGAACACGAATTTTCACAAATATCGGATTCTGGATTCCATGCGTGGTTAAAATGGCTTTCGTATTAGCGTTCATTAGCGCAAATTAGTGGTTTACTCCCCATGAATCGCAACGGAATACTCGCCGCTGGCAACTGGATACTGGACACCACCAAAGTGATCGACACCTGGCCCGCCCAGGACGCCCTGGCCAACATTCTCTCCGAGACCACCGCCAACGGCGGCGGCCCCTTCAACCTGCTGTTGGACCTGGCCAAACTCCAAGCTCCCTTCCCCCTTGAGGCGGCGGGGCTGATTGGCACTGATCCGGCCGGCGATCTCATCCTCGACATCTGCCGCCGACACTCCATCGGCACCACCGGCTTGCACCGCACCGCAGATGCCGCCACCTCCTACACCGACGTCATGACCGTTCGCGGCACCGGACGGCGCACGTTCTTTCATCAGCGGGGCACCAACGCCCTCTTCGGCCCCGAACACCTCGACCCCGCCGCCTCCCCGGCCAAAATTTTCTATCTTGGCTACCTGCTGCTGCTGGATCGTTTCGACGCCCCCGGAACCCGGCTGCCCACCCAAGCGGCAGAAACACTGGAGGCCGCCACCGCCGCCGGACTGCTCACCGCCATCGACGTTGTCAGCGAGGACAGCGACCGTTTTCCCGCCATCGTTTTGCCCGCGCTGCCGCACACCGATTACTGCATTCTGAATGAATTCGAAGCCGGACGCACCACAGGTCACACCATTCGCCGAGAAGACCAAACGCTGGATCGGGACGCCCTGCTCGCCTCCGCCCGTGCTCTGCTGGCTGCCGGGGTTCGACGCCTCGTTGTCGTCCACTTTCCCGAAGGGGCAATCGCTCTCGCCCGCGACGGCGGCGCCCCTGTTGAAGTCCCCAGCCTCACGCTTCCCCCTGAATTCATCCTCGGAGCGGCCGGTGCCGGAGATGCCTTTGCCGCAGGCGTTCTTTACGGCCTGCACGAGGACAGGCCCGTGGCCGAATCCCTTCACATGGGCGTCTGCGCTGCCGCCGCCTGCCTGTCCCATCCCACCACCTCCGGCGGCCTTATGCCACTCAACCAATGCCTCGCCCTGAGAGGTGCCTATTGAATCCATCTATCCTCTGCTTGTTGATCACACTGCCATTTGTCACATCGGTCAGCCACGGGTCCGAACCCGCCCTGGTGGCCAAATATTTAATGCAGGCCGACCCGGCTCATCCGGCCCGCTTGGTGGACAGCGGACCCCATGGGCTGCACGGCACGATTTCCGATGACTTGAAATTCGTGGAGGGTCCACGCGGCCAGCGTGCTTTGGAATTTTCCGGAATCGGCGCCAATCGCGCCCAAATCCCCAACGAGGGCCTGATTCAAACTCTGGGCGCGGGCGAGCTGACGCTCAGCCTCTGGGTCCAACCCGAAGTCAAACCACCCCAGGGAAAATTCCAGATATTCATGGCCAAGCGCAACAATCGCAATGGTGCCATGCCGTATGCCATCGGCATCGCCGACAATGGCGGCGTGATCTTCGAGGGCAACAACGGTGTGGGTTGGGGTATGAATGTGATCACCCGGCCGAATTCCTTGAAGCCGGGAGAGTGGGCGCATATCGCGGTGACCTTTCGCCGCGGTGGAGAACGGGTGGTGTATCTCAATGGCGATGTATTGGACCGCCGCGATGCCCCCAATCCCCTGCAAATCAACGAAGAGGTGATCAACCTGGGCCGAGAGTCCGGCGGGGACGACCGTCTCAAGGGATGCATCGGCCCGGTGGCCCTGTATGCCACGGCGTTGGATGCCAGCCAGATCAGGGCAGAGATGGAAGGAAAAGTAATATCCCGCCCGGCCACCGCCGCCGATCTGCCCGATCCGGAAAAATTCTTCCGCTTTCGCATCGTGCGTTTTGATTCGCCGCTGGGTTTTCAAAGCCACTACGCCCGCACCCGCCAAAATGCGGCGCGCCAGGAACCTCCCCATGCGGTGGACTGGCCCGATATATTGCTGGATGGAAAGGTGGTCTCCGGGCAGGCGCAAACCAATCTCTTCGTGC
>CAZTYG010000148.1:2195-5641 GCA_964617445.1 uncultured Blastochloridaceae bacterium | reverse complement strand
AGGCCAGCAACCCCACTTATGCGACCAGCGCGGTGCAGAAAGACAAGGATGAGCAGGTGGCTGAAAGGATCATTGCCGCAGCCATGAAACAGGGCAAAATAGGCAAAGATGAACTGGAACCGCTACCCAGCCGCCACCCGGTCAAGTTGGCCGCAGCCATGGCGATCAAAGCACACACCACGCTGGGCAACGGTTGGATCGCCACGAGGCTGGGTATGCGGACAGCGGCCAACGTCAGCCAGATCGCCCGACTGCACCGGGCTGGCAAACTTGCACTGCCCGGTGCTTGGAAGAACTGGATCCAAAAATCAAGAATCTTTGACTGACCCCATGCCTCCTTGAAAATCAAGAATCTTTGACTGACCCCATGCCTCCCACTGATGAATTAGGTGTTGAGGTGTTTGTTCATGATAAATGGCGGAGAGTGAGCAAGACTGAGGACGGCATCAAATTTTTGAGTGAAATGGGGTCAGAATGAAATGTCGAAAGGAAATGGGGTCACCCATTAGGACGGATGTCAACACCGGGGCATAAAATTTTTGTAGGCAAATGGGGTCAGTCAAATATCCTTTAGCAAGGAGTAAGTAATATTTGATCCCAGAGACATTAACTACAGAATAGTGAGGCTAGAATGAAGCGAAGGCAAATCCTGGTAATCTGGCTATTCATGGGGTTGCTTGTCATTAATGGCCGGGCATCCTCCTGGCCTGAGACTGAATGGCGTGAGATTGATTTTATCGTTCGTAATATCTATGAACGGATCGTCAAAGGTGACGCTGAGGATATCAAATTGGTCTGCGTGGTGGACCCTGTGATCCTCGCGGCACGCCACGATCTTCATCCGAGAGAAGCCACCATGATGTCGCTAATCTGCGGAAAGATGAAGGTTGCGCTGGCCTATGAGTTGGAGCTGTTTTTGGATACTCCTCCAACAGCAAAAATTGGCAACCTCATTGCCATTCAGTCTGGGTTCAAAGGCGATGGATCCGCGCCCATCGGACGTGTAGACACGCCTCCAAATTTGGCGGTCGGGGTTGTTTATATCGTGCCTCTGGTGCGGGGCTTTTCTTTGCCAGAAGATGGCCTGATCATCGAATTCAAATCACCGCGGGCCCAACCTTTACAGGAACGGTTGACCGGGCTTCTTCAGGAGCATCAAGACATCCAGCGTGTGTTTCGGGAATTAGGTTATGAGGAAATCATACATGACCAAAACAGTTGGACCACAGCTGGGTTGGGGGTTTCCCGTGCTGTATCGACGCGGTTTTCTGTAATCTTTCCGCCGGATATCACGGCTGACACGGTCGAATTGAGGCAGTCATTGCCTGAAGGTGTCTCAACGGATGTTCGTTTTTATCATGATATTCAAAAAAATATGGGTTTGTGGTCCGATTATCTTAAGGATGAAGGGCAGGGGGAGAAATTCATTGCCAGGGCGAATAAACTACTTGATGACGGATTGGAGAGTGAAGAGGGGAGGATGCTTTCCCGGAAGCTGGCGGACCATGTGGCGTCGAGGACGGGCGAGGCAACGGAATCGGTCCCATGACAAAGATTGAAGTTTGCCATGCGACTGGTGGGGCATCCCCGTAGGGTGAGTTACCGACCCCGCCCGCCTGCGGCGGGCCCCCGCCGCGCGGGGCGCACGGCCTACAAATAAGGGACTACGGACTACGGACTTTCTCAATCACCTAATTACCCAATCCCTTAATCACGAGCCTGAGACTACGGACCACAGAATAACGAGTGGCGGGTAACGAGTGGCGGGACTGGGAAAGAGACTACGGCCGGAATTGAGGGCTGAAACTTGAAAGCTGAGACCCGAGATTGCGGATTAGAGACTACAGACGACGGACGGCGGACAGCGGACCGAGGACTCAACGGAAACGGCCAACGGTATCCGGTGATGGATGAACGACGTTGAGAAGGATTGATTTATACAGATCACCAAGTAAGCTGCATACATGAGCATAGAGGAACTACAGAGGGCCGTTGCCATCCTTCCTCCTGAGGATTATAAATCCTTTCGGGACTGGTTTGCCGACTTTGATATGGATCTGTGGGATAAGCAGATCGAGGCAGACTCGAATGCCGGGCACCTTGATTCAATGATCAATCAGGCTCTTGAGGATTACCATGCCGGACGAGCGACCGATCTCAAATCATAAAGCTTCCCCCTCGTTTTGGTATTACTACCGACAACTCCCAGAGGATGTTCAGAAAGTCGCCGATAAGAATTTCGAATTATTGGTAAGGGACCTAAGACACCCCTCGCTTCAGTTCAAAAAAAGTGGGAAAAGTATGGTCGGCTAGGATTGGCCGGGATTATCGAGCCATAGCTACTGAGATACCTATTGGATTTCTTTGGTTCTGGATTGGAACACATAAGGAATATGACCTTAAGCTAAAATAGTGTGAGTGGGATCAAAGATTCTTGGTGCTGCGGCTAGTCAGAAATGGGGTCAAATATCCTTTAGCAAGGAGTAAGAAATATTTGCCCCCCGGCGTTTACTGGCCTGGCTTGGTCCCGCAAGTTAATTGGGATTTCCAGATTGGTTCACATCATCCATGACTGTCGTAGACGGTGGTTGTGCCGCGATGCCATGGCCCCAGCTGACGCGTTTTGGAGCGGACCCAGTCGAAGTGGGTCATTGCAAGCCGGAAGAGCGGGGTGCTGACGCCGGGTTTTGAAGCCCATGAATGTGAGTTCCGGTTCCAGCAGATGTGGTTGCCGTACCACGGGGGAGCCGACCAGTTGTCGGATGTGCCCCGCAGGTACAGGGAGTGCAGGGGGATCTGGCCCATCCATGCGGCCATGAGGCAGAAGCTGCTCGCGCGCTGGCCGATGATGCGGGCGCAGCGGGAGAGCATGATCATGTCGGCCAGAGCGCGTCTTATGTCGTCCACGCTCTTGCGCGTGGATTCCGGGCCGTCGGTTTCACGGATATCGGCGGTGGGAAATTGCTCACGAATCCAGAGCCGGGATTGGTGGCAGTCTGTGGAAAGAAAAAACACGGTGTTGTGGTTGCGGATGAGTTCCTGTCGGATGGCGCGAATGTAGAGGACCAGGGGGGTGTGGGCGATGGTGCGGATGTGGTCGGTGCGGCGGATGTGGATGCCGACAGAACCCGCGGGCAGGGGGCTGCAGAGATTCAGGACCTCCGGGTGGGGACGCCAGGATTGCAGCATGAGGGATTTGCGGCGAAAGGCATCGGCCGGGGTCATTCCGGGTGGATGAAAATCTTTGTTGCTCCGGAACCAAAGAACGGGCGTGCGCGGGATGAGGTCGATCAATTCCGCGTAATTTTGAGACGTGAGTTGTGGTAGGAAGCAACAGGAACCATCCGGGGCGGGGACTTGGTTGTCATCCGGGACAAGGCCGGGTATGGAAGAAAACAGATCCTCTACCGGACAATTGAGTCCAATCCGCTGCAGTTCCCAAAACA
>CAZTYG010000148.1:0-2185 GCA_964617445.1 uncultured Blastochloridaceae bacterium | reverse complement strand
TTCCTTCCCGTGTGTTCCGCGAGTAATTGCGCAGACAGGATGGTTCGAATGCGGTTTCCGAGGCCCGCTCTGGGGCTTACGACGATATAACGATCCATGAGGAGAAACGTATCTTGGACAGCGCAGGGACCACTATCAAGTATATCATGCGGATGAAAGAAGCCACTGTATAAGAGGCTGAAATAAGGCCTTCAATGATGCGGCTCGCCGATCAGGCAGGCTGCCATCGAGCACCTTCCTGAACGAACTTGAAAATCGCCGTAGCAGAGCTTTTGAAGGATGGGATCGGGGCGCAGGTGCCAGCTTGCCCATGTAAGCGGATTGTCTCCGCTCATATCCTTGGCATCAGTCCTGGCGCCAGCATCCAACAGCATCTGAATGGTTTGCTCCGAACCAAACGCGGCGGCGCGATGGAGTGGTATGATCCGATCACATAGTTAACACATTGTCTAGGCACATCGGTTACACTTTTGTCTCTCAGGTAGCGGGTTAATTCAAGGTTTTTTGCACGAGCCCGGCTCGACGGCGCCTCGCCCTCCAGCGGGTAGGGGGTGAAGTGGTGGCTTGTCAGGCGGGGTTGGGGGGTTCTTACTTGGCGGGGTGAAGGCTGATACATGGAGCCGGTGGATTCCGCCGTTGGGGATATTCTTGGTATTGCTGCATATGGGGTTTGTTTTGTCGCAGCCGGACCGTCCGTGCAATGATCCGGGGACAGGGTGGCATTTGCGGATGGGGGAGATCATTCTTACGGAGCGGGGGTTGCCGGAGAAGGACCCATTGTCGTGGGCGGGGCCGGATGTGGTGTGGAAGAATTATCAGTGGCTCTCGCAGGTGACGATGGGGGTGGCGCACCGGGCCGGGGGGCTGGGGCTGGTGACGGCGGTTTGGGCGGTGGTTTACGGGTTGGTGGCGGTGCTGGTGCACCGGCAGGGGGTGCGCATGGGAGCGCCGCCGTCGGTGGCGTTTTTGTGCGCGTTCTGGGCGTGGCTGATCATGACGATGCATGTGCAGAATCGTCCGCACGCGTTCACGTATCTGGCGGTATGCCTGTTGGTGGGGCTGATTTGGCGGGCGTTGGAGCATCCGGGGGAGCGTCGACGGGCGTTGGTGTGGGTGCCGTTGTTATTCCTGGTGTGGTGCAATCTGCATGGCGGGTTTGTGGCGGGGTTTCTGATTCTGGGGTGCCATACGGCGGGGTTGTTGGCGAGGTGGCTGTGGCGGCGGGAGCGGGAGGATTTAGGGGCGTTCGGGGATTTCGCGGTGTGTGGGGCGGTGGCGGGTGCGGCGACGCTGGTGAATCCCTACGGCTGGAATCTGCACTGGCACATTTTGACGTTTCTCCAGGTGGATATCGCGCATTTGTGGAACGAGTTTTCGCCGCCGTTGGGGCACGGGTCGGCAAACGTGAAGTTGTATTATCTGTTGTCGGCGGCGCTGGGGGTATCGTTGTGGTGGCAGCGGAGGTGGTTGCGGGCGGGGGATGTGCTGTGTCTGGTGGTGTTGTTTTATTTTTCATGCCAAGCGCTGCGGCATGTGGTGTTGTTCGCGTTGGTGGCGGCACCGTATGTGGCGCGGGGGGTGTATCTGGGACTGCGGCGGTGGATTGATCTCATGAGCCCGGCGGGACGGGTGCTGGCGGGGCATGAGTTGCGACGGACGGGGTTGTGGGTGTATGGGACGGCGCTGGCGCTGGGGTTCGCGGTGTTGTCGCAGACGGCACCGGGTTGGTTTCGCCAGGATTTTATCGGTTTGCGGTTGGGGGCGGAGAGCGCGGCGTATATCGAGGCGAACCGGGAGCGGCTGGAGCCGGTGTTTAATATTGAAAATCTGGGCGGGGCACTGGCGTATCATTTCGGCCCGGGGCTGGGGGTGTTTGTGGACGACCGACTGGACCGATATGGGAGGGAGTTTTTTGTGGATGTGTATCTCCCGGTGATGCGGGTGGAGGAGGGGTGGGATGCGATTTTGGAGGAGTGGGGGGTGGCGTCGGCGATTGTACCGTCGGAGTCGCGGTTGGCGGACGCGTTGGAGGAGCATCCGGATTGGGAGGTTGCGGTGCGGGATGAGAACAGCGCGGTGTTTGTGCGGAGGTAAGGCCATGCCCCCCGCGCAAAGGCAGCAAAGGTTGGGCCAGACGGCCTCTACGAGGCCGTCTAAAAAGTGCTGAAACGCCGTTTTACGGCGG
>CAZTYG010000147.1:0-5655 GCA_964617445.1 uncultured Blastochloridaceae bacterium | reverse complement strand
TGGATCAACCCCCGTCCGAACGCAAGCAGCCCCCGCGCCTCCTGCCCCACCTCATTCCACCATAAAATCCCTCACCCGCCCATTCCATAGAGCAGAGCAAATGTTACACCTGCTACATTTGCTCTCACATTGCAAATGTAGCAGGTGTAACATTTGCTCTTTGCTCTTCAGTGGGGCGGGAGTGGGGGGGTGGACGGAAAAATGGTGGCTATGTCGTCGCAGGCGGGCTAGAACCCACGCATGCAGAAAAAAGCATTCTCTGAATTGGGCCTGTCTGCGGAAGTTCTCCAAGCGGTATCGAAAATGGGATTCGAGGAGGCGTCGCCGATCCAGGCGTTGTCGATTCCCCCATTGTTGGAGGGGCGGGATGTGGTGGGGTTGTCGCAGACCGGATCGGGGAAAACCGCCGCCTTCGCGATACCCGCCATCGAGCGCGCCAATCCCTCGTTGCACGCGCCGCAGGTGTTGATTCTGTGTCCGACGCGCGAGTTGGCGGTGCAGGTGGCGGAGGAGACGGCGAAGCTGGCCGCCTTCAAAAAAGGGGTGCGGGAACTGCCGATCTACGGCGGGCAGTCCTACGACCGCCAGTTGCGTGGACTCCAACAGGGGGCCCAGATAATTATCGGCACACCGGGACGGGTCATGGACCATTTGGAGCGCAAGACCCTCAAACTGGACCACATCGGCATGGTCATTCTCGACGAGGCCGACCGGATGTTGGACATGGGATTTCTGGAGGACATTCGCAGCGTGTTGGCGCGGATGCCGGACGACCGACAGACCGTGCTGTTCTCTGCGACCCTGCCGCGTCCGATCCAGGAATTGATCAAGACCTTCACCCGCGATCCGGTGCATGTGAAGATCGAAGGCCAGGCCATGACGGTCCCGGCCATCGAGCAGGTCTGGTACGAGGTGGACCGCCGCTCCAAACTCGAAGTCCTCTGCCGCCTCATTGACATGGAGGACATCAAATACGGGATCATTTTCTGTGCGACCAAAATGATGGTGGACGATCTCACCGAGCATCTGGTGGCGCGGGGGTATCCGGCTGACAAGCTTCACGGGGACATGACCCAGGCGATGCGCGAGCGGGTGATGAACCGTTTTCGCAAACGTGCGGTGGAATTTCTTGTGGCCACCGATGTGGCCGCGCGCGGGCTGGACGTGAAGGACATCGAGGTGGTCTTCAATTACGATCTGCCCAACGACGGCGAGGATTACGTGCACCGCATCGGAAGGACCGGGCGGGCGGGAAGCAACGGCCGGGCGGTGACTTTTGTGGCGGGTCGCGAGGTGTACAAACTCCAGAACATGATACGTTTCACCAAGGCAAAAATTCGGCGCGAGCGGGTGCCCTCGTTGGAGGAAGTCGAGCAGCGCCGGGCCAACGTATTTTTCGAGTCGCTGCGCTCCACGTTGGAATCCGGCAGCTTCAAGCGCCAGGACGCGCTGATGGACCGGTTGTTGGACCAGGGATTTGCTCCCACGGATATCCTTTCCGCCGTGTTGCACATGCAGGAGTCGGCAAAACCCGCGCCAGAAAAACGCGAGATCGCCGATATTGAGTCTCCTTCCGCGCGTCCCCGGTTCCGCGAAGACAGGGGAGGGGCCAAGGGCGGAAGTGCTGGAAAAGGTGGAGGCAAGTTTTGGAAAAAGCAGGGCGCGCCGCATTGGAAGGCGCGCAAGGGTGGCAAGAGTGGTGGCGTTGGCGGAAAATATTGATCGGGAGTGCCCGGACCCCGCGCGCTCGGAACGAGTGCTCGTCCCCGGCCTCTCAGACAGCCGGGAACCATGGTCTGGGGGCGTGATTGCCAGGGAGTTATCCCCGCAGAATGATCCGCCGACCCGTCGCTCCGCTCCATGCCCCAAAGCGGCGTCGCCGGGCTTCGCCCTCTGCCGCCGCACTCGATATCGATGCCGGGCTTTTTTTCGACTGCGGCGGTCTGCCTACAGTTTCAGCCGCGTAGGCGGGGATCAGGAAGCGGCGCGGCGGGCGGGGCGGGGAAGGTCTTTACGGGCGCGGTCGAGCAGGCCGTTGACGAACTTACCGGAGTCGCCGGTGCTCAATTCTTTGGCGATGTCGATGGCCTCGTTGATCGAGACGACGGGGGGCACATCCGGGCAATGGCACATTTCGTAGAGGGCCAGGCGCAGGATGTTGCGGTCCACGCGGGCCATGCGTTTGGGGTCCCAGTTCTCGGAGTAGCGGGCGATTAGCGCGTCGAGTTCGTCGATGCGCGGGCCGATGGCACGGATCACGGGTTCGGCGAAGGCGCGCGCTTCCTTTTTGCATTCGACAATGCGCCAGAAGGCGTCCATGGCGTCGTCCGCCGGACGCGCGGGGGAGCTGTCCTGCTGGTAGAGGAACTGGATGACGAGAATGCGTCCTGCTCTGCGGTGGCCCATGGGTAAGGAGAGTTTTAAGCTTTAAGAATTAAGTTTGAAGAGACGTCGGGAGTTCAGTGTTGGGCGTTGAGCAGTTTCATGGCGGCTTGGGCGGCTTCGGTGCCGCGGTTGAGTTTTTTGCCGAAGCAGCGGACGCGGGCCTGCTTTTCGTTTTTTACCATCAAGACTTGGTGGATGACGGGTTTGTCGTATTGGAGCATCAGGTCCATCAGGGCGCGGGAAACGGTGGCGCCGATGAGGTCGGCGTGGGCGGTTTTGCCCTGCCAGATGACGCCGAAGGCGATGACGGCGGCGATTTCGCGGCGGCGCAGGAGGCGTTGGGTGGCCAGGGGGATTTCGAAGGAGCCGGGCACGCGGACCACCTCGACTTTGTGGTTTTTCAAAACGGCGCGGGCGGCGGTGATGAGGCCTTCCACGTATTCGTTGTTGAAACGGGAGGCGGCGATGCCGATGGTTGCGGGTTTCGCGCTGTTTGTTGCGCGTGCGGCGTGTTTGGCTCCGGGGGGTGTTGATGGGTCGCCGGTCATGGGATCATTGCTCACAGCTTGTGGCCGAGTTTCTTTTTCTTGGTGAAGAGGTATTTTTTATTGTGGGGGTTGGCGCGAACTTTGATGGGGACCTGGTCCACTAGCTCCAGGCCGTAGCCGGAGAGACCGATGACTTTTTTCGGGTTGTTGGTGAGCAGGCGGATTTTGCGCACGCCGAGATCGTGGAGAATCTGGGCACCGATGCCGTATTCACGCAGGTCGGCTCCGTAGCCGAGTTTCACATTGGCTTCGACGGTATCGAGGCCCTGTTCCTGGAGTTTGTAGGCGTGGATTTTGGGGCCGAGTCCGATACCGCGGCCTTCTTGGCGGAGGTAAACAAGGACGCCGACGCCGGCGCGGCTGATGATGGTCATGGCGTCGTGGAGTTGGTTGCCGCAGTCGCATCGGCGGGAGCCGAAGACATCGCCGGTGAGGCACTCGCTATGGACGCGGACGAGGACGGGGGCGGTTTTTGATATGCGGCCCATGGTGAGGGCGAGGTGATGGACGCCGTCGGTCAAGGACGTGTAGAGGTGGAGATCAAAGAGGCCGTAGTCGGTGGGCATTTTGATGGTTTGTTCGTGTTCGACGAGTTTTTCGTGGCGGCGGCGGTGTTCGATGAGGTCGCGAATGGTGCCGATTTTGAGTTTATGTGTGGCGGCGAATTCGAGGAGCTGGGGGAGGCGAGCCATGGTGCCGTCCTCGTTGAGGATTTCGCAAATGACGCCGGAGGGATCGAGGCCGGCGAGGCGGGCGAGATCGACGGCGGCCTCGGTGTGACCGGCGCGCTGGAGCACGCCGCCCTCGCGGGCCTGGAGGGGAAAGATGTGGCCGGGTTGGATGAGGTCGGAGGGTTTGGAGCGCGGGGATGCGAGGACTTTGATGGTGCGGGCGCGGTCGGGGGCGCTGATTCCGGTGCCGATGCCGCAGGCGGCATCGACGGTGACGGTGAAGTCGGTTTTGAAGTGTTCGCGGTTATCGAGCACCATGCGTTGGAGTCCGAGCTGGGCGGCGCGGTCTTGGGTGACCGGGGCGCAGATGAGGCCGCGTCCGTGTTTGGCCATGAAATTGATGGCCGCGGGGGTCACTTTGGAGGCGGCGAGCACCAAGTCGCCTTCGTTTTCACGGTTGGCGTCGTCGGTGATCACCACCATTTTTCCCCGGAGGATGTCGGCGATGACATCTTCGATGGGATGGACGTTCCGTGTGCTGGTTAGTATGCCGCGGTGCATGGGAATCAAAGAGCCGGAGAAAAAGGTAAACGAGCGGGCACCGGGTGCAAGCGGGGATTGCACTCCGGTCAGGGTTGTCCCGGAAGAAGTTGTCCGATCAAGGGCCGCGGATCAGCCGGGGACTTCGCCGTGGATGCGGGCAGCACCGGGCTTCATGGGCTCGATGATGATATCGCGGCAGGTCATGCCGGCCGGGATCATGGGAAGGACGTGTTCGGTGTAGGGGACCATGACGTCGAGGACGTAGGGTTCCTTGGAGTCGAGCATGCGTTGGAGGGCGGGGCGGAGTTCCCGGGGATCGATGACGCGCTCGGCGGGCACGCCGAAGCCTTCGGAGATTTTGACGAAGTCGGGGAAGATGCGTTCGCGGTCGTGTTCGAGGCCGAGAAAGGTATGGCCGCGGTTGCTTTCGAAGAAGCGGTCTTCCCATTGCACGACCATGCCGAGGTATTGGTTGTTGATGATGATCGCCTTGGCGGGAATGTTTTCGGCAACGGCGGTGGCCAGTTCCTGGATGTTCATGACGAAACTGCCGTCGCCGTCGATGTCGATGACCTCGCGGTCCGGGCAGGCGACTTTGGCGCCGAGGGCGGCGGGGTAGCCGAAGCCCATGGAGCCGAGTCCGGCCGAGGTGAGAAAGCTGCGGGGGTGGACAAAGTCGTAGAACTGTCCTGCCCACATCTGGTGCTGGCCGACGCCGGTGGTCAGGATGGCTTCACCGCCGGTCATTTGATAGAGCTGCTCGATGACCTCTTGGGGCATGATCCGCCCTTTCTCCTGGTTATAGTGCAAAGGGAACTGTTTTTTCCACGCGGCGATCTGCTTGTGCCAGGCGGGGAATTTCTTGCGGGTGCGTTTTTCGGAGCGAATGATGGTGTTCAGCCGCTTGAGCGCGTAGTTCACATCGCTGAGAATGGGCAGGTGGACCACCTTGTTCTTGTGGATTTCGGAGTTATCGATCTCGATGTGGACGATGGTGGCTTTCTTGGCGAATTCAGTCACCTTGCCGGTCACGCGGTCGTCGAAGCGGACGCCGAGGGCGATCAACAGGTCGCAGCTTTCCACGGCGTAGTTGGCATAGACGGTGCCGTGCATGCCCAGCCATTTCATGGAATGGGGATGGGTTTCGGGATAGGCGCCGATTCCCATCAGGGTGGTGGTGACGGGGATGTCGCAGGCATCGGCGAATTTCTTCAATTCACCCGCGGCGTTGGAGGTGATGATCCCGCCGCCAATATATAATACCGGCCGCTCGGCCTTTTCGATCAGTCCGAGCAGTTCGTGCAGGGCCAGATCGTCGGCTTTGGGGGGCTCGGGGTAGCCGCGCAGGTTGACCTCTTCGGGGAAGACCGGCTGGGTTTCACTGTTTTGGACATCCTTGGGCATGTCGATGAGCACCGGGCCGGGGCGTCCGGAACGGGCGATGTGGAACGCTTCTTTGACCACGCGGGGGATGTCGTTGACATCCATCACCAGGTAGTTGTGTTTGA
>CAZTYG010000146.1:2187-5661 GCA_964617445.1 uncultured Blastochloridaceae bacterium | reverse complement strand
GAGTGCGAGTCTCCCCACCGGATCCAATTTCATTCGCCCGGTAGCTCAACAGCAGAGCAGCGGACTCATAATCCTCTAATTGTCGGTGCAACTCCGACCCGGGCGTCATTCTTTCCGCCGCACTAGCCCAACAGAAGAGGCACCGGTCTCAGAAACCGGACAGTCTGGGTGCAACTCCCGGGTGCGGCACCATTTCACCTGAGCGCCGGTAGTTCAGCAGCAGAACGCCCGTTTGACATGCGGGAGGATGGCGGGGCAGCACCGTCCCGGCGCACGATTTCAGAGGGCTCTAGCCCGGTTAGGCCAATGCAGAGCCGGTGGACTTAAAATCCGCTGGTTGGGGGTGCAAGTCCCTCACCGGGCAGTCATTTTCGGAACGTGAACCCCGCGAGGACGGGGGCCTCGGTGCTAACGAGTGCGATCCGCGCGAGCGGATTGGGGTGCAAGCCCTCCGCGTTCCTCCATTTTTTCCGAACCTTGTGGGCAGTGAGGCCCGGAGTTACTTCGCTGTAAACGAACCCTGGAAAGGTTGGATCCACAGGCCGGTATCCCGGGTATGGGTTTCCGCTACCTGTTGATCCATTTCTCCGGCCGGTTTTCTCCCACAAGGTTCTCTTTTTTGCGGCAGTGAGGGAGGAGTTACTTCGTAATTCAATGGTAGAATAGAAACTTCGGTTTCTGCTCCAGGTTCAACTCCTGGCGTCCCGGCTTGTCCGGGACAGGTCTCCTCCCGGCGTTCTCCGCATTTTTTTGTTTTGGGGTAGTGAGAATGGAGTTACTTCGTGTCTAACGACCAGGTCGCCGGTTCGAATCCGGTCCCCGGCTTGCCGGGGTAGCTCAGTGGTAGAGCAGGTGGCTGTTGTGGGAAACCGCACCAGCCCTCTTCATTCAATTTTCTCCCCATTTTTTTTGCGGCAGTGAGAAAGGAGCTACTTCGCCTCCAACCCGACTGAGCATGGAAAACTCACCAGGCACCCATCGGTTACGGATGAAGATGCCGGTCCCGCTTCGGTGGGATGGACAATCCCCGGATTGTCCGGGCCGGTCAGGGCCTGGGTCACTCCTTTCGATTTTCTCCGCAATCCGGGGCGCGATGCCCCGGCCATTTTTCAACCCTTTCGAGGCAGTAAGGACAGGGATACTTCGGTAAGTCCGCAAGGACGAGTGGGTTCAAATCCCGCCCCGCTCCGGCGGGAAGCCCGGTCCACTTTTCTCCTCGATTCCATTCACGGTCCAAATCAATAGCTTCGGGGCAGTGAGGGATCCGGCTACTTCGTGAACCCGTCATGGCGAAAGCCAGCGGGAGGATCGCGAGATCCGAGTGCCGACCCGGTTTGCTCCCCGATTTCCGCTTTGCGGAAGAAAGGCAATCATGCGCTTCAATATTCAGAAGAAGAATAAAGCCCCCACCCTCAACCTTGCGGGTGGTGAGGCCTTTGCAGAAACGGCCAAACTGGAGCTGGTTTCCATCCTCCTGACGGCCACGCTGCAAAACCAGTATTATCGTGCGGCCGATGTCACCGCCAAACGCCTCAAGGAATTGATCGGTCAAATTTCCGACAAGACCTTTGTTGCCAAGGCAGCAGTCCATGCCCGCACCAAGGCGGGCATGCGTTCGGTCACCCACCTCGCTGCTTGCGAGATTGCCCACGCGGTCAAGGGCCAGAAGTGGACAGCAGGATTCTACAACCAACTTGTCCACCGCCCGGACGATGCACTGGAAATCCTGGCTTGTTACCTCGCCGCCTATGGCAAGCCGCTGCCGAACTCGCTCAAAAAGGGACTCGGCCTTGCTCTCGCGCGTTTTGACGGCTACCAACTCGCCAAATACCGCAAAAGCAGCGCGGAGATTTCCTTGGTGGATGCGGTCAATCTCGTTCACCCGAAACACACCGAAGCCTTGAAACAGTTGGTCGATGGAACCCTGCCGCCCGCGGAAACCTGGGAAACCAAACTGACCCAAGCGGGTATGGCGGCGGAAACCGAAGGGGAAGTGGCGGAACTGAAGAAGGAGGCATGGGAAAAATTGATCCGTGGTCGAAAAATCGGCTATTTCGCCCTTCTGCGAAACCTGCGGAACATTCTTGCCCAAGCTCCCGAGTTGACGGACGACGTGGCCGCTCTGCTGAAGGACGAGTCACTGATCAAAAAGTCGCTCGTTCTGCCGTTCCGCTACCTCACGGCCTTGGAAGCCCTGCAACAGGCGGGCCTCCCGGATGCGGGCCGGATCATGTCGGCGCTCGGCGATGCCGTGGACCTCTCCTTGTCCAACGTGCCAAAGTTCAATGGCCGCACGCTCGTCGTGCTCGATGGCTCTGCTTCCATGATGGGCCGTCCAATCAAGATCGGGGCGCTCTTCGCCTCCGTTCTCTTCAAGAGCAACGAGGCCGACCTGATGCTGTTCAGCGACTCGGCCGAGTATGTCTCGCTCAACGGGCGCGACAGCACATTGACCCTCGCCCAATGGCTGGAATCCAAATGCCAGTCCGGGGGCACAAACTTCCACGCCATCTTCGAAACGGCCAAGCGTCCGTATGACCGGATTATTATCCTGTCCGACATGCAAGGCTGGATCGGAGGCACGGCGCCTGTGTCCACGTTCCAGGCGTATAAAAAACGAACCGGGGCCGATCCCAAGGTCTTTTCGTTCGACCTGCAGGGATATGGAACACTTCAGTTCCCGGAACGCCACATCTATTGTCTGGCGGGATTTTCCGACAAGACCATGGACTGTCTGCGCTTCCTGGATTCCGGAGCATCCGATCTCCTGAAGGAAATCGAATCGATCCACCTGTAATCCGGCACCCACAAGACGCGGGTCCCTTCCTCTTCGGAGGAAGGGGCCTTATCTTTTCCAACCACCGGGAGTGGGCATGTGTTTTCCTCCAGACAAAAAGAGCAAACCTCAAACTTTACAGAAAATACGACTATGACTGACAGACTCGAAAGACCGACCGTTCTGGTGCTCAACCGCAACTGGCAGGCGATCAATGCCCGCAGCCCGGTGCAGGTGATCGGCCAGATGGCCACCGATGCGGCCACCGCACTGGATATCGACGGCGATGCCATCGCCCCCGTGAAGTGGGCGGATTGGCTGCGCCTGCCTGTGCGCGACCAGGATGAATCCATTCGCACCATCCATGGACCGGTGCGGCTGCCGACCGTCATCGTCCTGGCCCGTTACGCCGATGTGCCCCGGCGCTGCCCGCCCTTCAGCCCGCGGGCGGTGGCCGAACGCGACCAGTGGACCTGCCAATACACCGGTCGTCGCCTGCGGCCCGGTGAAGGCAACATCGACCACATCGTCCCGCGTTCCCAGGGAGGCCCGACCAACTGGGACAACTGCGTGCTCGTCGATGCCAAGATCAACACCCACAAGGGCGCACGTCGTCCGGAAGAAGCCGGCTTACGGCTGCTGCGCAAGCCCGCCGCACCCAAGCCGGCGGCTCCGAGGCCGGCCCGGCGCATGCTGCC
>CAZTYG010000146.1:0-2177 GCA_964617445.1 uncultured Blastochloridaceae bacterium | reverse complement strand
AAGCCCGCCGCACCCAAGACCGTGCCGGTGACCATGCTGCTGCGCAACAAGCAGGGAATCGCCGATTGGGACCGCTTCCTTCCGTTTTAACCGGTTGGAAACAGTCTTGTCACTTTTCGTCTCCCTGAAATTTGCTACGCTGGGGCCATGTATATCCGGCTCGCCAGCCTCGCGCTTATCATTCTCCTGGTTTACCTGGGACTTGCGCGCGAGTGGGGGGTGCGCGAAGCCACCGACCTTTCTCCCCACGATCCTCCCACCGTTTCCGAACAGGCCGCCGAACCGAATCCACCCTCCGCCCTCACCGCGCCGGACCCAAAACCACAGCGCCAACCCCTGCCTCCGCCCGTCAACGCCGCCGCAACCGGGGATATTCGTGCGATTGGCGAAGCCTTGGAGTCCGGCGCGCCCGTCAATGCGCCGGACGAATCAGGAACCACCCCCCTGCTGGCCGCGGTGCGTGCCGGACAAACCGCCGCGTTGCTTTACCTGATCCAACAAGGTGCTGACCTTAATATCCCCGGCGCGGACGGTGCCACCGCACTCGGAATGGCATTGGAGAAGGACCAGGAAAAAATCGCCCGCTTTCTTTTGGAGTCGGGAGCCAACGCCGATCTGCCGCATCGTGGAGACGGACTGCTGGCGTTGATGATCGCACGTGGCTCGCCCCTGTCTTCCCTGTTGCTGGAGATCGGCGCGGATCCGGACCTGTCCGCCGGCGGTCAAACCCCGCTTGCCCATGCGCTCGCCCACCGCGACATCCCGCTGGCCCGGCGGCTGTTGGAGGCCGGTGCCGATGCCAACCGTCTCCTCACCACCCCCGCAACGACGGAATTTATCCAACATGTCAATGACGATAAGTTTGGTTACTATCTGCGCGCCGAGCAGGGCGTCACCCCACTGATGCTGGCGGCGGCCACCGGCCAGATTGAAGCGGTCCAACTGCTCCTCGCGCATGGCGCCGACCGTCGCCTCAAAACCAGCAAACATGGAACCGCCGCGATCTGGCTGGCCGCCACCGGACGCCATACCCCCATCATCCAGATTCTGCTCAGCCGCCCCCACCTCCCGCAGGACCAGCACATGAACATCGATATCTCGCTCTCCCGGCAGCAGGCGGTGGTGTTTCGCGATGGCGGGGAGATTCTGCGTTCGCCCATTTCATCCGGCCGCGAGGGGTTTCGCACGCCCAAGGGCGAATACGTCGTCACCAACAAACACCGCGAATGGGTCTCGAATCTTTACGACGCTCCCATGCCCTTTTTCCTCCGCCTCAACCTCGGCCCCATCGGACTCCACGCCGGTCTCGTTCCGGGCCATCCCGCCTCCCACGGCTGCATCCGCCTCCCTGAAGACAAAGCTCGTGCATTTTTCTCAACCGTCGAAATCGGCACCATCGTCCGCATCATCGATTAAGAAGCTGTGAATCGGCGCCTTGCTCGCGCCTGATCCAGCGGCTTTCTTCTTGAAATCCGCCATTCCGGGAGTTTTTCACCGCCTCTAAAACAAAATGAGCCGCCCGATGAGATAGAAGGCGTAGAGTCCGAGCAGGGCGAAGCCCTCGGTGCGGTTGACAATAAACCCGGTGATCATGATCGGCAGGGTGATGAGGCTCAGGAGGATGAGGGCGCCTAAATCCCACGCCAACAAGCCGGAGGTTCCCAATGGCCTGATCAGCGCACAGATGCCGAGAATACCCGCGAGATTGAATATGTTGGATCCAATCAGATTGCCAACGGCGACGTCGGTTTCTTTTTTGATTGCGGCGACCACCGATGTGGCCAATTCCGGCAGGCTGGTGCCGATGGCGACGATCGTCAGGCCGATAAGCGCGTCACTCACACCGAAGTGGACAGCCAGGGCGGAGGCGCCATCAACCATCAGGCTGGAGCCAAAAGCAAGGAACGCGACGCCACCGACGATCATCAACCCATCCAGCCACATCGGCTGGCGTTCGGCTCCGCCCAGCGCCTGTTGATATTCTTCCAGCAACTCCTTGTTCCGCTCCCGGCGGGCACCGCGAATGGTGTAACCCAGGTAACCCAGGAGCACCGCCACCAGCACCCCGCCCTCGAAGCGGGAGATGCTCGCGGTCAGCAGCATGATCGTGGTCAGCACGGTGATGCCAATCATGATCGGCACCTTTTCGGGCGAACGCATGATGCGGCTCACCGCCC
>CAZTYG010000145.1:0-5666 GCA_964617445.1 uncultured Blastochloridaceae bacterium | reverse complement strand
GGCTGCCGGTGAATTCCGGCGTACCGTGCAACGCGGCGGCAACCTGGATGACTTGAGTGACCTGGGTGGACTCCCGGCTGGTGCCCCCAGTGGTGACGGTGATGGTGACCGGGTAGCGGTTGATGTCGTTGGCGGTGGCGGCCTGCACGGGCAGGGCGACCTCCCTGGACTCGCCAGCGGCGAGTTGGGCGATCTCAATGCGGGAATCCTTCAGGGTGATGCCCTCGATGGGGGCGATCACCAGTTCGGCATCGACGGTGCGGGGCAGGAGATTCTGCACCCGGATGCGGAGGTCGGGCAGGGTGTCGAGAGGACGGTCGAAGCTGCGAGGGTTGACGATGAGCGGGTCGCTGCCGGGCCGTTCGATTGCGGACAGGGCGGCGGCGATGTCATCGACGGGCTCTCGCGAAACCAGATAGGTGACCTGCCACGGTTCGGTGGTGAATTCCAACACGCCGTCCCGCACACGTCCTGCCGGGCGTCCGAGGTAGTCGGTGGCGGTGAAGTCGAGCGCGGGGATGCGCACGGTGCCGCCATGACCGGGCTCGGTCCAGAAGGCGATGATGGTCTGTCCGGGGTCGCGCTCGAAGTGCAGCGCCCACATGGCGGGCACGGCGGCGAAGAGGTCGCCGTGGAGCCGGGTGTCTTCGAGGAAGTGGGTCATGGTGGCGTAGGCGGCAATACCGGGTTTGGGAAACTTGCCCCACCACAGGTTGTGTTCGCCGCCGGAGAAGGAGCCGCTCCATTTGCTGGCGAAGAAGAAGGAGCGCACGGCGGTTTCCGGATCGCCGAGGGCGTTGAGCAGGTAGATGGGGGCGACGGTGGAAGCGGTGACGAAGGGCGCTCGCTCGCCGTGGTCGCCGGTGAACATGTAATCGGCGGTGCCGCATTCGGTGATCCAGATGCCGCCTTTGCCGCCGCCGCGGGACCATTCACGGTTCATGACGGTTTCCAGCGCGGTGGATGACATGAGTGCGGGGTCGGGCGGACCGTATGGGTGGGTGGCGGTGCCGTCCACCCATCCGGTGTCCTTGCTGCCGCGGGCATAGAGCACATCGCGCTGGTAGGGGGTGGAGCCGCCGCCGATGAGCAGCACGTCGGGATGCGCGGGCTTGACGCGTTCCCAGATCATGCGGGTCATGTCGCGGTAATCCTGCGAGGTCCCGGTGCGCCAGGTCCAGCCGCCCACCCAGGGCTCGTTCCAGATTTCCCAGTAGTCGATGCGGTGGGCCAGCGGTTTGATGAGCTGCTCGACCATGTCCACATGGGCCTTCATGTCCCTGGGCCGGTTTTGATGGGGGGCGATGGGGCGGCCCAACGGGTCGGGCATGACGTTCCAGCCCATGTTGTAATTGACGTAGCCAAGCGATGAGACACCGACCGCTTCCCATGCGTCGATCGCGGCGATGGCGCGGTCGATTTCCTTCTGGCCCCAGAACTGTCCGGGGCGGGGGTGGACGATGTTGGGATCGGTGTGGGGGATGCTGCGGCGCCATTTGACGCCGATGCGTTCGGCGACGACGCGGTCCACGGCGTGATCGCCGATGGAGAGGCCGAACATGCTGTCGGGCCGCAGTCCGCGGTGGGGTTCGCGGACGACGACGAAGCTGGTCCTGTCGTGGCCGGCCCGGCGGCGTTCGGATTCGAGATTGAGTTGGACCTGGAACCAGCCGTAACCGGGGGGCTGCAGGGCGAGTTCGATGTCGCGGACTTCCAGCGCGTCGAGTTCAAGTCTCTGGCGGGCAAGCCCGGTGGTCTGCCCGTCGGCATCGGTGAGGGCGGGTTGCAGGGTGGCGCGGACGCGGCGGTCCAGGTTGTTGCGCAGTTTCAGCTTGAACACGACGGGGTCGGTGCCGCCCGCGTCGGCGAGCACTTCGGAGCCGAGATAAACCGCGCCGGGAATCCCGCTGTCCACCTGTTCGATGGCGACGGCGGGAAGGATCTGCGGATCCCCGCTGAGTTGGTTGCCGCTGAGCTGGTTGGCCGGACGCCAGAGTCCCTCGTTCTGGAGGGAGGCGATGGCCACCATATCCAGATCGGTTCCCTGCGGATCGGGATTGCTGATGGTCAATTGATAGGAGCCCGCGGGCAGACGGGTGTGGAAATCGGCGATTTCCCACACGAAGCGGTTCCATCCACCGGTCGGGCGCATGACCGCCTGCGCGGAGGCCTCCACGCCGTCGGGACTCTCGATCCGCACGTCCAGGGTGGTGTCCACGTTGCGTCCCGAGGCATGACGGATATACAGCGCGGCGGCGGGAACATCGGCGGGCAGATCCGCCGACCAGGTCAGCTCGGCCCCTTTGTCAAAGGCAACCGCCACGCGCCGTCCCGAGGCCTGGCTGCGGTCGCGGAACTCGCGGTGTCCGGCCCCCTCCTCGATTTCGAGGAAGACCGGCTGCGGGAATTGGCTGTCGGCCGAACATCCCGTCATCAGACCAAGCAGGGCAAGGACAGAAAGTAAAAATAGCACGCCGAAGAAATTTCGTCGTGGGCTGGGATTGGCGTTGGCGGGGCGGGGTTTCATGGAGTGGTTCATGGGTGCATTCATGGTCGGGTTTGTTGGGGCGGGGGTTAGGAAAGGAGGGATGAATCCTTGAGCAGCCAGACCAATGCCCAGTCTTGGTCATTGGCGACCGGATCGGCGCGGTGGGCCGGACGATGATCGATTGTGCCGGGCATGAGATACGCGCAGGTGGCCGAGCCGTCGGGATGAAAATGCACCAGATTGGCGTGGTAGATTTCGGCGGCTTTGCCGCGCAGGGCGTCGGCTTTACCGGCACCGTCGACGTTGGCCATCCATGCCGCATGACGCAGGAAGGCACCGGCGCTGAGCACGCTCCAGTAGTGCGGAAAAACATCGCCCCACATGCGTTCGCGTCCGAACCAGAAGCCGTCCCAGTGGCGGATGGGAATGTGGCGGAGCCGCACATGGGGCTGCTCTCCGGCGAAGGCTTCCAGCCAGCGCAGGGTGTTGCGGATCGGTGCCAGCCACCGTCGGCCACCCTCAAACGCGTGGGCCTGGAGGTAGATCATCAACAGCGGGGCGACCATGGATTGCTCGTAGTTGACTTCGTGGTTGGGAAGCTTGGTGCCGAGACGGCGGTAAATTTCGGCATGTTCAAGCAGCTTGGCGCGCAGGGCCCCGGCGCGGGCGGGGTCGATCTTCTCCAGCCCGTCCACCACGCCGCCGATGCATTCGATGAAGGCGAGAAAGCGGTTGCCGCCATTTTTGTAGTAGGCCTCCAGAATGCGCGCACTGCGGTCGAGGTCGGCGGCGCGACGGGTGTGGCGGTATTGGTTGAGATAGAATTCGGCGAACCAGGGGAAGTTGTACAGCCGGTGGGTGGACGCATGGGCGCTGTCCTCGCGCACTTCGTGTGCCGGGGTGAGCAGGTGGCGGCGGACGAAGCGGTCAAAGCGGGCGAGGGCGTCATCGAGTTCGCCCTGCCGGTGCCAGCCCAGACGGCGGGCGTGCTGCAGCAGCAGGGCCATGGCGACACGCTCCCGTCCGTCGGACCAATCGTTCCAGGCACCGAAGCCGATACGCAGGCCGGTGGTGGTGTCCACCGGAACAAACGCCCCGCTGGCCGCCTGTTGGTGGCGGAGAATGTAGTCGATGCGGCGCTCCACGATCCGGCGCAGGGGGGCGTGGTGGAAGACAGCGACCCGCGTTTGGCGGCCGTTTACTTTCAGGTTCACCCAGGTCTCTCCTTCTTTGCGGGAGACGATGTGGCGGGGTTTGCCGCCGGGCAGGTGGATCGCCACCGGCTTTCCGGTGGGCACGGCGA
Source organism: uncultured Blastochloridaceae bacterium (assembly GCA_964617445.1). GTDB lineage: Bacteria > Verrucomicrobiota > Verrucomicrobiia > Methylacidiphilales > CAZTYG01 > CAZTYG01. Next base: position 1,875 of record CAZTYG010000145.1, on the reverse strand, counting down.
GCGGACCGGTCCGGACAAAACGTGCCGACGATGCGTTGCGGAAGGCTTCGAAGTTGGCGTGGGGAGCGATCTCCCAGGCCAGTTCGTAGCTACCGTCGGGCGGCAGGGAAATCTGCGGCTGACCGCCGAATGCGCCGGGATTGCGGGCGTGGTCGGTGGGATGGAGCAGGATATGGCCGCGTATGTTCGAGCCTGTGAAATGTTCGCGGTCCTCGATGGAATAGGACCAGAGCGCGCCACGTGTGACACGCAGCCCCAGTCCGGGTCCGTTGCCATGCATCGGTTCGGCCCAGACCCATGCCAGTTCGCCGCCCGGCCAGACATGGGCGTGGCAGGCGCGGCGCAGGGAATCGGCGGCGGAAACATAGACATCGCGAAATGGTGTGTGCAGCGCCAGACAAGTGATTTCCACCGCTTTTGCACCGGTGTTCTCCCATACGTAGGTCTCCCGCCAGAGCCGACCGAATTGCCGTTGCACCCGCAGACGGATGCCTTCGCCCAGATCGTAGTCCGCCCGCACCATCCCTGCCGTGTGCCGAAGAGAACCCGGTTGGTCCCAGCAAACCGGGCGTCTGCCGATGATGCCGTAGCCCTTGCCCCACTGGTGCATGGGGTGGTGCCAACGGGCGTCGGCTTTGCCGAGTAGGAAATTCATCCCTCCGCACACCACCTCCCGCACCGATCCGTCGCGGGGGTCCGCCACCACACGCAAGGGGATGGACGTGATGTTGAGTTGGATACTGGGTTTCTTTTTGCGTAGTCCCGAGGCCATCGGAAAAAGGTATCGAAAACCGTGCATGGATCAATGGATTAAGCGAAGCAACAAAGTGGCATGGACTCGTGGCGCGCGATGCGTTCGGCTCCGAGTTCCGCCAGAGCGGCTTCAAATCCAGCGAAGTTCGATTCGTCGGCCAGGATCAAAATATCGACGTCCTTGCTAAACTGGGCCGCGCCGTAAAACACGCAGGCCTGGCCGCCCATAAGCAACGGCGGAACCTGATGTTTATGGATCGTAAAAAGGACTTGTCGAATCGGGGTCGGGATCAAGGCTTCCTCCCATGGCTGGGTATTGTGCGAAGATTTTCTCGCTTTCTCGGAAGCGCTCGCTGGGGGTGAGCTTCGCCCGCTCCTGCCACTCTTCCGGCCAATCTTCGAACTGCATGCAGACGCGATAACGCCGTATCGGGAGACTGTCGAGACAGCACCGTGGGCTGGTTTCCCTTCCTGGGGCCTGCCGACCTAGAAACGGGGATTGCGCCGTGGGCACGGACCGGTAGTTTTTTTTTGTGTTATCGGTGAACCCAGCGTCCAAATCCCGGAAAGAGGCCCTCGAGAAGGCATGGGATGAGGGTTCCGGCCTGTGGTTATTCCGTCACCCTTTTCTGGATCATCCCCCGCGGCCCACGCTCACGGTCAACGCCGAATCCCTCCTGCTTTCCTTCTTGCAGGATTGTTGGAGCGGGGAGCGCGCCGCGCGCGTGCTCGACCACCTGTTGACCGCCCAGGAAAAATCCGGGGAGCTGCGCGGAAATTTCCGTGTGTTGCCCGATGACGCTGCGGTCACCGACAAAAACGCGGCCTTTTTTATCACCCTGCCGATGCTGGCTCTCGACCATGATTTTCGCCCGCATTTGACCGCCCCGTTCCGCGCGAAGCTGGACCGGCTCTTCGACGAGGCGTTGTATTGGTTCGAACAAAAGACGCTTCCGGTCACCGCCGAAAAACTCCGCTATCCCAACGCCTATTTGGGCGACGCGGTCTGTTGGTGGTTGTTGCACGAGCGGGCCGGGGCCCCCGGACCAGAGCGGGAACAAACCCTGGCCGCCATCCTCGACTACTACCCGCGCGAGCATTGGGGATGGGGCGAGCACATGT
>CAZTYG010000144.1:0-5695 GCA_964617445.1 uncultured Blastochloridaceae bacterium | reverse complement strand
TTGGGGAGGTTGATGAAGTAGTTCCGGCCGTCTTCGACCACCATGGTGTGGATGATGTCGGTGGCATGGTCCGATTTGAGGGAGGCGTGGAAGGTTTCGATGGGTTTTGAGCCGTCGATCCAGGCATCGATTTCGCTCCACATCGCGGCGGTTCGTTCTTCGCGTTCATCGCAGTCAAAAACAGACAGGGGCGGAATCGGTTCCTGCACGGGGGAGCGTCCCTGGTAGTAGGGGACATATTCCTTGGTGTGGCCGGTGCAGGTTGGGATGGCGCCGAAGCGGTCGGCCAGTTGGGCGGTGATGAATTGATTGAATCGTCCCTTGGCGTAGCCTTCGTCCTTTTCGCTTTTGCCGCCCGCATGATAGCGATCGCGGATCCGGGGAAGGATGTCTTTGCCGTGCAGTTCGGCTTTGAGCATCCAGGTGAAGTGGTTGACTCCGGCGATCCGCATATCCAGGCCGTCGAGGTTTTCGGAAGGTTCGCCGATCAGCTTGAGGTAGTTCTGTTTCTTGGCGGGCAGGTGGTGGGTATCGCACAGCGCGAAGGCTTTGGCTTTGGAATGCCGCATCAGCCCGATTCCCATGATGGCCGAGGGGTTCACGTAATTGATGAGCCAGGCGTCGGGGGCGAGTTGCTCCACGGCATGGGCGATTTCCAGGATTTTGGGGAATTCCCGGAGAGTGCGGAAGACGCCTCCGGGTCCGATCGTGTCGCCCGAGCACATCCGGAATCGCACAGACCATCAACTACCACCCCGGCACCAACCAAATCGCATCCGTTACCACCACGGCATCGATTTCTTCGGAGGTCAACACATTCCAGTCCGACCCGCTCCCGGTAATATCCGGATCGGTTTTTGCAGCCTCTGCCAACAACGCCCGCAACACGGCGGCGGGCGCATTGTTGGGATTGACCATGCCGGAGATCAACGGCTCACCGTGTCCAATGCAGAAAAATTCCAGCAATGCGGCGTCGGCGCTGTCGGCAGTAAAGAAATCCAGCGACTTCCACGGTTCACCACGCGAGGCCGCGCCCATTTCGGCGACGGTGCGGAACGGGCGGTTGAGCACGATGGGGCGGCTCCGCATCGCTTGGGCATTGCTTGCCGGGCCCATCATCTTTCCTGCAAAATCGCCGGAGGTGCGGTTGATGTATGCGGAGTCACCCCGACGAACCACTCCATCCGGGCTGGCGTAGCTGACCAGCGCGTTGGCAACGCCTCCGGGAGACGATGCAAACGGTTGATTGAAGGCCAGGTGGCCGAGCCGGGTATGGTCACCGGTATGATGCTTGTGGAATCCGGAGCGGGAATCGTAAACGTTGCCCGCAAAGGAGAGAATGTAGCCCCCGCTTGCGGTGGGGCGCATGGTCCGTTCCCGGTGGCCGTTGGCGGGATCATGATCACCCTCATTATAACGAAGAGAGCCGAAACGATCGATTCTGGGGTCGGCGCGATGAAATGCATAAAAGAGGTGGAGGTGGACGTCTCCAGCCCGGTCTTGATTCCAGGTGCTTTCCAATGTGCGCCAGTTTTGCCAGTGACTGCCGGTGTTGGTTCGTTGGACAACGGCGTAAGTGCGCCACGAGCCGCCCAGCCGGTATTGGAGGAAATAGCTCACCCCCGGCTTTCCGGGGACAGGTTGGTCACTGAGATTGGAATTCCTGACGTAATGTCGCGTTCCGTCGCTGGGCCGGGGATCACTGGCAGGGATGGGAACGGCCCCCCCGAAGATGCCATGCACTTTGCCTCCATTGAAATCCTCGGCGGTTGGATCGTGCGGATTGGTGCTGCGGGCGCGGTCCATCACCAGCAGCGTTGGCTGGTTCCAATTCTGATCAAGGTCGAATTCAACATGGGCGGATGCCGATTCGACGGTAAAAATATGCTCTTGAGCGATGCGTGGCAGCGGACTGATAGAGAGTTCGTTCGTAATTGGATCAACAGTGCCGATCCCGGGTTCGGCTTCGAATCTCAAAGTGCCGTCGGGAACAATGCGAAACTGGGTGGGTGCGCCGGGTGTGCCCGGACTGGTCGGGTTTTGATGGGGATTCCAGACCTCGAACAGCGCCCAGCCCGCCATCTCATCCTCACGCGGAGGGGCCAAACGGCCATGGTAATAAATCCAGCGGTGGAGGTAGGGCAGATTTTCGATTCCGTAGAGCGAAGTTCCATTGAACTCAATTTCGGTCGGATGGTGATCGGTGTCATATTGGTCGATCAGATTCGCCCCGATCTGCATGATGTGGAGGTAGGGGTTGCGGTCGCGCTCGAAGACCTGGTCTTGGCCGTCCGCAGCAGAAGCCAGACTTCTCAACGATTGGTTGTGCCGGATGCCGCCATCGCGTCCCAGCGATCCGTGCATGATGCCCGCCTGCAGCAGCTCGAAGAAATTCGCCTCGCGCGCCGGCGTCGCACCCGATTCCACCGCGTCGCGCAGCTCTTCCAGAGTGTATATTGTGTCTGCCGGACTGGAGTGAACGTAGTTCCATGTGTGCGGTGAAGTCTGTTCCAGACCGAAGAAGCGGCGGATGCGCTCGGCGTTGCCAGCGGGACTTTCCAGCAGGGTCAGCCGGTTGAGGTCGAAGCGGCGGAGTACAAACGGCTCTCCGGCCCGCACTTCCACCTCATCCACCGTGCCCGCATACAGTGTGCGGTCGCTCCCCCAGCGCACGCCAGCCGGAACGGGATTGAAATCATCGTCCTCGCCGTGGCTGGGACGATACGCGGCGGTGTCGAAGGTTCTTGCGTGGAAGTTGCTGTCAGGCCCGTTATCCCCCAACCGGGGGCGATCCGGGTCCGGCGCATGGGACGGACGATTGGCAGCGATGCGACGATGGGTCAGATTGGCCGCCGCGCGCCTGCCGTGACGCTGCCCAGCAACCCATCCAAAAAGCGGATCATTTCCTGACGGTCGGCGAAACGGTTGACTCCGTCCGCCGGCGTTGCCGCCACCGCCCCGCCTCCATCCACCCAATTGGAAAATCCCGTCCAATCGATCGACGGCCAGCGCCACGACACCAGTTGCCCGGCAGCGGCGGCATTGATTCCCGGCAGCCCCGACAAATTCACATGGGCGGGCGTTCCCTTCCGATGCAACCATGAGGCCGGCGGCGACAAGGACTCCGGATACCCGGCGACACTGGCGTCCAGCAACCCCCCGGTTTCGTAAATGGCATAGGCGATTCTGCCGGTCACCCGGCCTTCCCCACCGGGTTCGAATGGCTCGAAATCGTCCCGCACATAGATCCAGTCCGGCACCGGAAAATCAGGCGACAAATTTCCGTCGCCGTCCAGCACCGCGAGCCGCGGTGCATTCCACCGCTCCGGCCCGATGCGACGGCCCTGTCGATTGGGGTCTTGGGTGGATATTTCCGAAGCGCGCAACCACGGACCCAGTCCGGAGGTATCCACCCAACCGTCCTCTTCTCCCGGTTCCGGCGGAACCGGACGACGGCTGATGGCCATGAGCGGGGGCGCGGACAGGCGCTCGTCTGCCGTCAAATTGCGCGCCGGCAGCCAGCCCGACGGATCTTCCGGAACATAAACCCCGTCCGGCAAATCCGTGCGGAAGTTGGATTGGATCTGCGCCACCAAATCAGCCACCACCGCGTCGGCCGCCCCCACCGCCAACGCCTCGTTTTTCACCTGCGTGGAGTAGGCGCTGGTGGCCAGCATGTCGCGCTGCATGACGGCCAGGTAACTGACCAGCGTGACGATCAGCAGAGCCAGAATGGCCAGGGTGACCACCAGGGCAAAGCCGCTCCGGGTCCGCCGGGCAACAGGGCAGTTTCCATAATTTCGGATCACAGTTCCCCTTTTGTCTGCGGCATGGCCAGCACCCGTGAAAAGACACGCATACCGTTGCCCATGACCGCCGGAAGCGTGCCATCGGCAATGGCCGCATCACGGGCCTGCGTCCATTGCTCCGCGACACTCGCGGACGATCCGGCATCCACCGTGGCAATCAAGGCGGTAAAGTCGGCCAAATTCGCCCCATCCAGCAACTGCACCGTCCGGTCATCGGCCACCAGAAAATTGACCCGCAGCAACGGGGTCGCCCCCGACTGGCCGGGACGTACAAAGTTGGGCGACACGCTGCCATCCGCGCGCAAAAATTCCACCACCATACCGAGCACGCCGGGTGAAACATTCTCCGAGGAGTGGAAGTCCGCCGCATCCACGGGAAATTCCGAACGCAACGCACCAATCGGCGACGGATCGCTGAAATCCAGAAGCAGGGCATCACGCCACAGTCCGGGCCGATCGGTGGGCCCCGCCTCTTCGATCCCCACCACCCGGTAACGCACAAACGCCAGCTCGCGCGATCCGCGCAGGCCGGACTTGCGGGTGAAGAATGCCGGCTCGCCAACCGTGTCAAAGGCGATCAGATTTTCCTCCAGCCAGATATTGCGCAATTCCCGGTCCATCAGTGAGAGTCCCGCACGGGCACGGGTGTAGTTGTCGGCGCGGGACGAGCCGGCCGACCACGTGTCCAAAATCAACTGAATGGCCCCCGATAGCAGCACGACCAGCAAGGTCAGCACCGCTGTCGCCACCAACATCTCCACCAGCGTGAACGCGGACCGACCGGGGGCGGACATCCCCCTGCTCCGCCCGCGGCGGAGACGGTTTCTTGGGATGGTTGATGATTCAGGGAACATGGATGGCCGTTTGGATTTTGTAGAAACCACCTGCGGCGGCTCCGGCGGCCGCCACGGGCGGCCAATGAAATTCGATCAACACCCCCACCAGGCGCCGGGCATCCGTCGGGGCATGATATTCGTAGCTCACACGGAACTGCGCGTCATTGGCCGTGGCCACCTCGTTTCCAAGCTCGTCACAAAAAAATTCGCCGGTCTGATCTTCGGTCAACGACAACGCCGGCAGCACCGAGGGCCCCGCTCCATTGAGCGGCTCCAGCCCGCGCATTTCCACCATGCCCGTGGCCATATTCGCCGCCAACAACGTCTCGCGCGACTCCCGATCCGCCCCCAATCCCACCGCCAGCAATCCGATCAGCACCATGACCGCAAAGGCGAAAATGGCCAAGCCCATGACCACTTCCACCAATGAAAAGCCTGAACACTTCCGATTCATGTATTTATTATGTAAATCTTTACTCCTCAAGTCAAGGCTCGTCCCACCCTCGAAATCGAGTCTCCTTGCCCGAACCTCCAACAAGGTCTCGATGGTCGATAGTGTTAAAACACATATGACAGATTTACCCTATTTCACTACAATGTCAATTCTTTGAATAGCCACATTCGAAGATTTTTCAGCCCCACCCGGCTCAATCCATAGGTGAAAGAGACAGTTTCCATTGGAACGCCCGACAGCCATCCCTTGCCCGTGAGGCCTATCAGTTGGGTTTGATTCAGCTCTTGTGCCTCACTCCACTCTGCCAGATGGCATCATCATGACCCGATCCGACAGGGTCCACCAAGCCGAGCGATCGCAACTATTCGCGTGACAACCCCTTGCCGATCCACTACTGTCATACTATATATGACAGTTCTTGCGGATCGCCAGGAGGCCCACTCCCTCAACCCAACCGCCCTAGGTATCGAATCCTGGCCACTGGCGTTGCGTGTGGCGCAGTTGCTCATGCCCAACATCCGCAACGAGGACGGCCCATTCGAGCAGCAGATTCAGGCACTCGGCGAGCTGGGCGTATGCGGTTACTTTCAGGGCAC
>CAZTYG010000143.1:0-5704 GCA_964617445.1 uncultured Blastochloridaceae bacterium | reverse complement strand
TGCATCCCTTTGCCTTCGCCACGACGACCGCGTGGCATCTGTGCGGGTTGTTGGAACGGCCCGCACCCCAGCGGCAGAGCTTGGTATTGGCGGTCGGCGCGAACCATCAAATCGCGGCCTATACGCTGGATCGGACGGGTTGAATGTCCGAGGCAAATTCTTTCGAACACCGGCATGAGGATTATGCGTGGTTTTTGGCCCATACGGATGAGTCGATCCGTTGTCGCGAGGAGATGTTGACGCACATGGTCGAATGGTCAGTCGGTAAAGGTCGTTTGCGAATGTTGGATTTTGGCTGTGGAGGCGGGGAATTTTTGGAGGGTGTGCTAGGGGCATGGGCATGGCCTGCGAAGTATCTTGATCTGACGTTGGTGGATGTGGATGAATTGGCCCTGCCGCAGGCGGAGCGGCGGCTGGCGCGTTTTTCGGATGCCGGGCTGGCTATTGAAAGCCGGCTTGATGGATTGAGTGGCTTCGATTTGGTGCTCTCCAATCACGCGCTTTATTACGTGGGCGAAGCGCGGGCCGCGGTGCGGGCGCTCGCGGGATGTTTGTCACGTGGTGGCATGGGGATATGGATTCTGGGGGGCGAGGACAATGCCCTGTGCCAACTATGGCTGAAGGCTTTTGCCGCCGCGAACGTGCCTCTGCCTTTTTTGCTGGCCGCGGATATTGAGCGCGAGTTGCGGGGGCTGGGGCGGGGGTTTCAGCGGACGGAAATCAGTTCGGTTCTGGATTATGCGGACAACGGGAAGAATCGTGACCGGATTGCGCGCTTCGTATTCGGCCCGCATCTGGAGCGACTGGGGCCAGAGCGGGTGCGCGAGAGTTTTTCGGGTTGGAGCTGCAGGGGACGAATCATCATGGAAAGCCGTGATGTCTGCCTGAGGGTGGACGGGCTGGGGGGCATACCAGAAATGTAACTCTCCGCATACTTTGCTCGTAAGAGGCCGTCTCCGCATCGATTGCTATCATCGCTGAACACCGGCGGTAAAAATCACTTGGAGGGGCGTGCCCTCACGGCTAGACCTTGAAGCCATGCCGAAACCCTCCCTGGATGAATTGCGCGACTTGCTGTCGCAGGCCTGTATGTTGCAGGACGACCCCTCGACGATCAACGAGGACACTCCGTTGTTCGGCCCCGACGGGCTGGGGCTGGACTCGATCGACGCGCTGGAGCTTTCGCTTTCCATTGAAAAAAAATACGGGGTGCCATTGAAGGACCCGGCAATGGCCCGCGAGGCCCTGCAATCGCTGGGCACGCTGCGGGGCTGGTTGGAAAAGCAAACGAGCTGAATCCCGGACGCCGTTATGGAGGATTCCCAGGACACCGCCATACAACACGACGTGATCATCATCGGCTCCGGCCCGGCGGGTGCGACGGCGGCGGCGTTGCTGGCGCGCGCGGGGGTCAAAGTGCTGGTGTTGGAAAAAGAAACCTTTCCCCGCTTTCAGATCGGCGAGTCGTTGATTCCGTTCGGCAATGATGTGCTGCGCGAGCTGGGCATATGGGAAAAGCTGGAGGCCGATGGTTACGTGGTGAAGCCGGGAGCGGAGTTCACCCTGGGCAATTCCGCCAAGATGATGATCAACTGGTTCAACCGCAACGGCAGCCCGCCGCATTCACAGACCTTTCAGGTGGACCGGGCGAAGTTCGACCACATGTTGCAGGACCACGCCCGCGAGGCGGGTGCCGGTGTGCGGGAGAAAACCAAAGTGGATCGTGTGGAGACCGGGGAGGACGGGGTGGAAATCACCGCCACCGGCCCGGACGGGCAGGAGCAAAAACTGCGCGCTAGATATTGCATCGACTCCTCCGGGCGGCTGACCTTTCTGGCCCGGCAGATGAACATGGAGCGCGATGGGTTGGGCTTCCCGAAGAAGATCGGCATCTACTGTCACTTCACCGGAGTGCAGCGCCCGCCCGGAGCGCGCGCGGGCAACATCGTCATCGTCCGCCTGCCCGCAGGATGGTTCTGGCTCATCCCGCTGGACGCGGAGCGCACATCGGTCGGACTGGTGGATACCCTGGACCGGCTCAAGGCCAGCGGGCTGACGCCGGAGGAATATTTCAAAAAAACGGTGGAAGAACACAGCGACATCTTCGCGCGCATGAAGGATGCGGTCGCGGCGGCACCCTTTCGGACGACCTCGGATTACACCTACCGGCTGGTGCAATGCGCGGGACCGCGCTGGCTGCTGGCCGGGGATGCGTCGGGTTTTGTCGATCCGATCTTTTCCTCCGGCGTGTTTCTGGCGTTGTCTTCGGGCAAGCTGGCCGCGGAGATGATTCTGAAACGGCGCGACTCATTCGCCCCGCTGTCCCCCTCCGAGCAGCACGCCTACACCCGGCATTTGCACCGCAACACCGATCCCTTTATCCGGCTAATCCGTGCGTTCTACGACAACCCGTCCTACGAGGTGTTCCTCAGCCCGGACCGGCGTTGGGGCATCGCCGAAAGTGTCAACCGGCTGGTTTCCGGCCAGGTGCGGCACGATTGGCCCACCCGTGCGCGCTTGGAGATCTTTTTCTTGCTGTGTAAATTGCAGCGGTGGATTCCGATCGTGCCGCGACTGGCCTTTCGTTGAGCACCATGACCGGGACGAACGGAGGAGCTAGCCCGCCATTGCGACGCATCCCAGGGCCATGGTGGGTCCTGGTGGCTGCCATGGCCGCGGGTGCATTTGCTTTGTTCCGTCTGGAGTGGGATGCCTCGTTGTTTTCGCTTTTTCCGGCGGATATGGAAGCGGTGGCCGAACTCAGACAACGGGCCTCCGGACCAGAGCAGGCACGGACCATTCATGTGCTGCCTCCGGAAGGAATGGCCGAGGAGATCGCATTCGGTTCGGAGGTGCGGGCGGCCTTGGAGAGCGTGCCGGGGATGGCCGGGGTTCGCACAACGTCCGCGCTGGGTGGGGAGGCTGCCGAAGCCTACGCCCTGTGGCTGGCCACACAACCACCGGAGGTGTTCGCCGCAATCCTCTCCGCACTGCAACCGGACCGTGCCGCCGTCCGTGTGGAAGAAACTTTGTCGCAAATGACCGGCTTGCCGGACCCGGAGCGAATGGCGATGCTGCGTTTTGATCCGCTGCGTCTGTGGGAGATGGAGGGAGGATCGGGCGGAGGAATGTTCGGCGGCATCCGTCCACCGTCCGCGCATTGGGAAGTGACGTCCATGGGTCCGCTGGAGGACAACAAAGTCACCGCGGAGCTCCTCGAACGCATCCGCACCGCCCTGGCAGATGCCGGGGCAGGCGACGCAAGGGCGTGGGGGCTGACCGGAGCACCGGTGTTCACGTTGGAGATCGCCGAAGCCATGCGCCGGGACCTGGCGCGACTGGTGCCCGCGTTTCTGGTTTTGTTCCTGATATTGTTTCTTGCGGTTTATCGCACATGGCGTCCGCTGGCCGCGGTGTTGCTGGTTTCGTTGATCGCCTTCGCGGTAAGCCTGACCACCGCCGCTCTGGTATTTGGCGAACTCAACCTGATCGGTCTGGGTTTTGCCTCAATCCTGTTCGGTCTCGGACTGGATTACAGCATTCTGGTCTGGCATCAATCCGCCCATGGCGAAGGCGATACTGCGGAATTCCGTTCCGTGCGTGACGGCATCTGGATTAGTGCTGGCACGACGGCGGCGGCGTTTCTGGCGCTGGCGTTGTCGGACTTTCCCGGACTGCGACAGATCGGCATCCTGGTCGCCAGCGGCGTGCTTGCCTCGGCCGCCGCGGCGACCTGGTTGCAGCCAAATCTGATCCATGGACGAAGTGGACGTGGTGTGCCTGCGGATATTGACCCCCAAGCCAAGCCGCAGGGACGCCGCTTCTACGTATCTGCGGCAGCCTTGTTTTTGGTTCTGGTGATTGGGGCCGGGGTGGTGCTGGCGTGGCGGGGGTGGCCGGTGGATGCGGGGATGGACCGGCTGGCCCCTGCCTCGTTGCCTGCATGGCAGGCGCAGGAGCGCATGTTAACACCGGAATTTCGCGCAGCGCTGGACGACTTTGCTGCGGATTTTGACGGGCATCTCGAACGAATGGGGATAAATCGGATGGAGATTCGACGCGAAGGACTGCCGTCCGCGGACGCGATGCGGGGGGTGTTTGCCGAAGCGGGCTTGGGGGCGGGATGGAGCGCGGGACCGGTGGCGGTGTTGGAAGGTATGCAGGGCTGGGCCGGGGGCGGGAACGCCCTCGAAACGCGGTTACGGGAGTGGTCGGCGTGGCCGCGCCTGGGAAGCGGAGCGGCGGAGCGCGCGCAGCATGAGTTGCCATGGATCGCGCTGGCCGGTGCGTTGATGGTGACGGTCTTCCTGCGTTTGCAGCTGGGACGCTGGGGCCTGGTGCTGTGGTGTCTGGCGACGACGACGGTATCGCTCTGGCTGCTGCTCGGATTGCTGGCGCTGGTAAATCGACCGATGACAGTGATCTCGCTGCTTTGTCTGCCTCTGATTGTGGGGTTGGCGGCGGACCATGCGATTCATCTGATGATGGCACGGAGAAGCACGGGATCGTTCGCCGGCGCGTGGCGTGCGGTAGGCGCTCCACTAGCGCTAGCAGCGGCGACCTCACTGGGGGGATTCGGCATCCTGGCGTTTTCTTCCCAACCGGTGCTGGCGAACCTCGGTCTGACATTATCACTGGGCGTGGCGGTCGCATGGCTCACCAGCCTGGCCGCCCTGCCGCTGGTCCCGTCCGGGACTTTGGACGGGATGAATGAGAAAATCAAAAAAGCAAAGGAAGCGGGCACACCGCCACCCGCGCATTCACCGACGTTGTATCGTGCCGTGGTTTTTGCGTGGCTGACACGGCTGGTGCGCCTGATTCCGCGGGGCTGTTGCCACCGGTTGGCGCGGCTGGCGGGCGCGGCATACGGCTGGACTCATCCGGGCCGCTGCGACATCGTCTGCGCCAATTTGCGGCTGCTGCACAATCGTCCGGTGCAGCGCGCAGAAGCGCGGAAAGTTTATGCAAATTTCGCGGTGACGCTGTCCGATTACTTTCGTATGGCGGGGGCGGAGAACCAGGAGATCGAATCCTGGCTTGGAGACAAGGTGGGTTGGGAGATTTTAGAAAGGGCGCACGAGGAGGGCAAAGGCGGGATTCTGGTGTGCCTTCACCAGGGATTATTCGAACTGGGCGGCTGGCTGGTCACCTCACGCGGGTTGCCCTTCACAATCGTGAGTGATCCGGAGCCGGAAGAGTCTTTGACCGAGTGGCGCGCTGGATTCCGTGGACGCTGGGGCGTGGAGACGATCGTGCTGGGCCACGACGGGTTTTCGCTGTTCGCCTGGGCGGAACCGCTGCGGCGCGGACGGTTGCTGGCGGTGCTTTACGACCGCCCGGACCGCAACAAGCCGGTGACGGTCCAGCTACCGGGAGGGCGGGCGGAGTTCGCCGGCCAATTTATACTGTTGGCGCGCATGCTCGAATGTCCTCTGATCCCCTCGTGGGTCGTTCTGCGGGAAGACGGATGTTATGATTTCCGGGTGCTGGAGCCGGTGCAAGTGGAGGACCGCGGCGGACGCGAGGCGACCGTGGCGCATTACTGCCAAAAAATTACGGATGCCTTCCTGCCCCACCTCTGCCAAAATGCCTCCCAATGGTATCAATTCGTCCCTTTGGCCCCGAATGCCGACGCGGTGGACCAACCGTCACCGTCGTCCTCGTCGGTTGTCTCTTCGGATTCGTGCTGAGCGCGACCGCCGCT
>CAZTYG010000142.1:2237-5709 GCA_964617445.1 uncultured Blastochloridaceae bacterium | reverse complement strand
ATCGAGGTTGCCGGTGGGCTCGTCGGCGAGGAGCACGAGCGAGTCGTTCACGAGCGCGCGGGCGATGGCCACGCGCTGTTGCTCGCCGCCGGAGAGATGATTGGCGCGGCGGTCCACCTTGGACTCCAGCCCGACCGACCCGAGTAGCTCGCGCGCCCGCTGCCGCATTTCATCCTCGCTCCAACCCCCGCGCCGCCGCATCGGCAGCATGATGTTCTCCGCCGCCGTGAACTCCTTGATCAAAAAATGGAATTGGAAAACAAATCCGAGTTTCGCGTTGCGAAAGCGCGTGCCCTCGCGGTCGCCCAACCCCGCCACATCCGTGCCGGCGATGCGGATTTCACCCTCATCGGGACGGTCCAGCAGGCCGAGCAGATAAAGCAGCGTGCTTTTGCCACATCCGGAGGGGCCGACTATGGAGTAAGCCTGCTTGGGAAACGCCTCGAAAGCGACGCCGTCGAGCACCCGGTGGCGCGTCTCATCCCTGCCGAGATAGCGCACCAGATTCCGGCAGCTCAGGATGGGTTCGTTCACACCTTTCCGTAGATACTGTGCCCGCTCGCGCGCAGGTCGTCGCAGGCTTTTGCCAGCCGTTCGGCCACGCCGTTTTCCGCCAGTTTCAAATAGGTGCGCGGATCGTAGGCCTTCTTATCCCCGACTTCGCCGTCGGTCTTCAATACCCCGTCGTAGTTCTTGAACATATGCCCGGCTACCGGACGGGTGAAAGCGTATTGGGTGTCGGTGTCGATGTTCATCTTGATGACCCCGTAGTCCAGTGTCTCCTGGATTTCCTCCAGCGGGGTGCCCGATCCGCCGTGGAACACCAGGTCGAATTCCGCTTTCGCGCCGTATTTGGATATCACCGCCTCCTGGCCCTTTTTCAAAATATCCGGACGCAGCTTCACCGCGCCGGGTTTGTAGGCTCCATGGACATTGCCGAAGGTGGCGGCGAACATGTAACGCCCCACGCCCTTGAGCGCCTCGTAAACGGCCAGCATGTCCTCGGGAGAGGTATAGAGTTTTTCGGCAGGTTGGTCGGAGTGGTCCATGCCGTCCTCCTCGCCACCCACCACACCGGCTTCCACCTCGAGGACAATTTCATTCTTCGCACACAACGTCAGGAGTTCTTTGGAGAGTTTCAGATTTTCCTCCAGCGGCAGCTCCGAGGCGTCCAGCATGTGCGAGGTGAACAAATTCGACAGCCCGGCAGCGCGGCGGCGAGCGGTCTCCGCGATCAGCGGCTTGAGAAAACTCTCCACCTTCTTGGGCTGGCAATGATCGGTGTGCAACCCCACCAGAACGTTGTATTTTTCTGCCAGTCGATGGGTTGCCTCGGCCAGGACAATGGCGCCGAAGGCGGCGTCCTTCACATTCAACCCGGATGCAAATTCACCCCCGCCGGTGGAAACCTGGATGATTCCGTCGCACTTGCGGTCGGCGAACGCTTTGAGCGACGCATTGATGGTGCTGATGGAGGTGACATTGATGGCTGCATAGGCATATCCACCCTTTTGGGCGGAGTCCAGCATCGCGGCGAATTGGGCGGGTGTGGCTACGGGCATGGGGAGAAACTAGAAACCCGTCCCAGCTTGAAAAGCAAAAACCGACGGGGTTCGCGTGGCCAGTTCAGCTTGTTTCCACCCAGACGCACTCTCGCCACCCCCACTACCCCATCAGGTGCTCAGAGGCCGTCGAATTCATGTGCTCCGCGGGGCGGCTCCCCTCCCCGCGATACTTCCTGCAACAAAGGCGATTCAAAAAGCCGCACGGGTGTGATGATCCGTTCCTCCACCGGCACATTGCCGGTGGGAAAGCGCCATGCAAGTTGGGCGCGGGCCAGCGGATGATCGAGTTCCATGTCACTATATCGCTCCAGCTCCGCTAGTTCGACCCCGGCCCCGCGCTCATACACTTTCCACACCAGCTCGGAACAATATATCTTTCGATCATCCCACATAAACTGAAAGTCGTAGTTTTTCCCCAGCATTCCCCGCGCTTCCTCACGCATGGTTTCCAAAGTCGTCCCGTCTAGAGCATCGGCTCCCACCCAGCGTTTCACCACATAGTGCTCGTTGCGTCCGCGCGCCAGCCAGCGCTCCAGCGGAATCCGACGCACCGGTTGCACCGCCTCATAAACCATCAGTGTCCCGTCCTCCTCTTCGAACACCATGCCCACGTGGGTGTAGATGCTCTTGGTCACCACCTCTAGTGCTGCTGATTGAAAACTTGGCAGCGCCTGAAACACCACATCCCCGGGACGAATATCCACCCCCTCCACCGAAACCTCAGGATGCGGACACACCGCCCACACCCCAAGCGTTATCACGATTAAAACCATCAATCCCAATAAAATCCGATACAACTTTCTCATATTTTCTCCTTTATTTTAAAATCTTCTTACACCCGGCCAGGTCGACCTTGCCGCTGGCCAGCACGGGGATGACGTCCACCCGCCGGACGGTGCGCGGGACCCACAGTGCTGCCAGTCCTGCCGCCGTCAGCCGCTCTTTGAGCGCGGCAACGTCGATTTCCATCGTCGTCAGCAGCACCAGTTGTTCCCCCTTGGCCTCATCCGGCACGCCTAGCACCACGTGGGCCACCGCACCATTGTCCGACGGAAATGCGTTAGCCACGGACTCCTCCACCGTGCCGTGCGGCACCATTTCGCCGCCGATTTTCGAGAATCGGCTCAGGCGGCCCTCGATGGTGAGAAAATTTTGGGCATCGATCCGCACCACATCACCGGTGATGAACCAGCCGTCGCGAAAGGCTTTGTTGTTCTCGTCAGGGCGGTCAAGGTAACCGCCGAAAACATTGGCTCCGCGCAACAACAGCACACCGCGTTCCGTGGCGGGCTCCCCGGTTTCTGGATCGGTCAGCCGGTAGGCCATCCCTGGCAGCAACCGCCCGATCGACCCGGCTTTTGCGCCGGTCTGCAAGGTCTGTGCGCCGAGCCCGCTTCCCTGTTCCGGGTTCGGGTCCGGCTGGTTGATGGCGGCCACCGGTGTGGTTTCGGTCAATCCGTAACCCTGTTGCACCGCCACCTTCCACGAATCCCACACTCCGGCGGCCAGATCATCGGGCAAGCGTTCGGCACCGGTCATCAACAAACGAATACTCCCGGCCTGTTCCGGTTTCCACTTGCGCAGGTAGGAGCGGAGGAACGTTGGTGTGGTGGTGACCACGGTCACCCGTTCCTCCCCGACAGCGTCGCCCACCTTGCCCGCTTCCAACGGCGAAGGAACCGTAACCACCGGCACCCCGGCGGTGAACGGATGCCAGAGGCCGACGGTCAGCCCGAAACTGTGGAACAGCGGCAGGCAGCCGAGAAAAATGTCGTCACCGCCGAACACCGAGGTCTCCGCCATCTGCCGGAGATTTCCCAACACATTCCGGTGCGAGAGCGGAACGCCCTTGGGCGCGCCGCTGCTGCCACTGGGCGCCTATCGGGTCTCCGCGGAGATTCAAGGGT
>CAZTYG010000142.1:1823-2227 GCA_964617445.1 uncultured Blastochloridaceae bacterium | reverse complement strand
CTGGTGAACAACAACACCGCCTCGTCGTCTGGATTCACCGGACGAAGGCCCATACATCCGGCCAAAACCCCGAAGTTCAGGACGAACACTGCCGCCACACGCGCCAGCATACCCGGCCCGCGCGCAGCTTTGATTTCTTCGGCGATGTCCACCACCATGTCCGGCAGCGGCAGGTTGGGAAATTTTTTCAACAACAACGGACTGGTGATGACCGTGCGGAGACCGGCCTGCTGACAAGCGGATCGAAAGGCCTCCGGTCCGGCGGTGGGGTTGAGATTCACCGGGACTTTTCCGGCCAGCACCAGGCCGAGATTGGCAAGCGCGCCCGCCGCGCCGGGCGGCAGCAGCACGCCGACACGCTGCTCCCGATTGCCGCGCCAGCGGTCGGCCAGGGCGCGGTAGGT
>CAZTYG010000142.1:0-1813 GCA_964617445.1 uncultured Blastochloridaceae bacterium | reverse complement strand
CGTGCCCCCGCGCAGCTCCTTGCGGGCCGTGGTGCGGTCGATCAGGCGCACCCGCCACGGGCGGCGTGCCAGTGAACGCGCCGCGCAGGCCCCCAGCCCCTCGTTCCACTCCGCACGTTGGGCGAAGGAATCCGCACCAAGTTCCAACATCGTCTGCCGCACACGAGTGGCGGTGGCCGCGCGGGTGTCGAGCACCGGGGCGAACGCCACGGTGATGTCGCGGCGCAAGCGCTCCGGGCGTTTGAAGAAATAACGTCCGCGTTCGAAGGAGAACAACGAACCCCACAGGCCGTCCAGATGTGCCACCAGCACCGGGCACCCGGCCCGGCGGGCGATCAGCTCAAAGCCGCTCTTTAAATCCATCAACGCCCCTGTGCGGGTCAGCATTCCCTCCGGAAAGATACACACCACCTCGCCCGACTTCACTGCTTCGGCGGCTTTGAGAATCGCGTCCTTGGCATGGGTGGGAGAGACCGGCACCGCGCCGAAAATCCGCATCACGGTTCCGAGCACCGGCATTTTGAAAAAGCTGCCATCCGACAAAAACCGCACCGGACGCGGACAGGCCATCGACAGCACAAACACATCCACATAACTCACATGATTGCACACCAGCAGCACCCCGCCCTCGGCGGGAACGTTCTCCACCCCGCGGGCCCGGACCTTGTAATGGATCGACGCCCAACCCAGCGCCGCAAGCCGCAGCAACTCGTCCGGCAGCAACCGCACCAGATAAATCCCCGCAAGAAGTGCGGTAACGGCCAGCATCAGCAATTGCGCACGCCAGTCCCAGTCCAGATACTGCGCCATCACCGCTTGGGCACCGACCGCCAGGACCCCCGACACACTGGAGAGCAGATTCACCGCAGCGAGGATTTCCCCGCGTTTCTCATCCGGCGAGCGTGAGACCAAGAATCCGCTGACCGGCACCAAAAACAA
This sequence comes from uncultured Blastochloridaceae bacterium, assembly GCA_964617445.1. Taxonomy (GTDB): domain Bacteria; phylum Verrucomicrobiota; class Verrucomicrobiia; order Methylacidiphilales; family CAZTYG01; genus CAZTYG01. The sequence continues at coordinate 874 of CAZTYG010000142.1, read as the reverse complement.
CCCACCGCCCATGCCTGTTCCCACGAGCGCAGCGTAGCATAGAGGCGTGTCCGGCGTTACCTGCGACATCACCGCAAGAGAGGCCGTCATAAGTATGGCACCGACCGGAATCAGACCCAGCTTGATACCGTTGCGGGAGAGTCGTCCGGCCGTCAGTGCCCCGGTCATCACTCCCGCACCCATCGTCGCCAACATGATTCCCGTGGCCCATGACGCGCCGGGTCCCTCTGGATGCAGCTCACGGCCAAGCTCGAACAAGGTCAATGCCAGCACTCCGCCCAGAAAATAAAACGAGGCGTCACCCAGCGCCGCCTTGAATAAAGACGGATGCGCCCACAAGTCCTTCATCTGCCCCGCATGTCCCCACAAGAGCGAAACCTGAAACGGAGGGCGGCTGGCCGCGGGTTGTGCGGGCACCCGCAGAAACACCCAGAAGCCGAGCACACATCCTGTGCCGAGGATGACCAATGACCAGAAAGCTGCCCGCCAGGCGTCGTTGAAGTCCTTTGCCAGTCCGTCGATCAACCCGCCGCCGATCAGACTGCCCGCGAGAATGGCCACCACCGTCAGCATTTCCAACCAACCCATGCCCTCGCCCACCCGGGTGCCGCCAACGATTTCCTTCACCAGCCCGCGTTTGGCGGGCGACATCATGGCCGATTGCAATCCGAGTAAAAAGAACGCCGGCATCGTCCACTCAAATCGTCGCAGCGCGGCGGCCGTCACCAACAACGCCATCACCGTCAGCTGAAGTCCCAAACTGACCAGCACCACATCCCGCTTCGGGAAACGGTCGGAGACCCAACCCGCCAGCGGGGCAAAAATCACATACGGGGCCACCAGCAGCGCCGCCAGAATGCTCACCGCCCGGGTC
>CAZTYG010000141.1:0-5797 GCA_964617445.1 uncultured Blastochloridaceae bacterium | reverse complement strand
GGGGTGGGATGAGGGCGTTGACCGAGCTGCGCCATTGTTTGAGGGAGGCGTGGAGGCGTTGGACGATGTCGGGATGGTGGGCGGCGCACTCGCGGGTTTCGCCGGGGTCGTCGGCCAGGTGGTAGAGCCGCAGGCTGTTGTCCTCGAAGTGTTCGATGAGTTTCCATTCGCCGTCGCGCACCGCCCCGCAGGGGGTGTCGCCCTGGTTGCTGTAATGGGGATAGTGCCAGAAGACCGGGCCGCGGTGGAAGGGCAGGCCGTCGAGGGCGGGCAGGAAGCTGACGCCATCGGCATGTTGGGCGGGTTCGGCGGGCAGGGCGGCGGCCTCCAGCAGGGTGGGGTAGAAGTCGGGGCTGGTGACCGGTTCGGAGCATTGCGAGCCGGCGGCAATCCGTGCGGGCCAGACCGCGAGCAGGGGTTCGCGGTTGCCGCCCTCCTCGGCCCAGCCTTTGCCCTGGCTCAGGGGGGCGTTGCAGGTGGGTGAGCCCTCGGCGGTGGAGAGTCCGCCGTTGTCGGAGGTGAAGAGCAGCAGGGTGTTGTCCCATTGGCCGTTGCGTTTGAGGGCGTCCACGAGTTTGCCGATGTTGGTGTCGAGATTTTCGATCATGGCGGCGTAGGTGGGGTCGGACTGGAGGATGCGGCGCTGGATGTGTTGACCGCGTTTTTCCAGGCAGGAGAAGGGTTCCCCCGGCACGATGGCTTCGAGCTTGTCGAGCCCGAGCCGGCGGGCCTTTTCGCGGTATTTCTCCACCAGCGGCTGCGGGGCCTGGATGGGGGTGTGGACCGTGTAATGCGAGAGATTGAGGAAGAACGGGCGGTCGTCCCGGTGGGAATCAATCAGGCCGATGGCCTCATCGGTCAGGCGGTCGGTGAGGTATTCGCCGTCGGGTCCGTCGGCCAGGTTGGGCATCTGGTAGGGGCTGAAATAGCCCTGGTGGGGCATGCCCCAGGTGGAGCCGGCGATGTTGATGTCGAAGCCGTGGTCGGTGGGCAGCGAGCCGGTGCCGCCGAGGTGCCATTTGCCGACGTGCCAGGTGTGGTAGCCGCCGTCGCGCAGGGCGGAGGCGAGGGTGCGTTCGTGGCGCGGCAGGTGGTGGAAGTAGGGCACGTCGCAGAGTTTGCCGGTGTTGTGGCCGGCGATGAACTGGGTGATGCCTACGCGGGCGGGGTAGCGACCGGTCAACAGGCTGGCACGGGTGGGGGAACAGACCGGGGCGGCGGCGTAGGCGTCGGTGAAGCGCATGCCTTCCCTTGCCAGTTGGTCGAGACAGGGGGTTTCGTGGAACGTGCTGCCGTAGCAACCGAGGTCGGCCCAGCCCATGTCATCGATCAGAATGAAAACGATATTGGGGCGGCGTGGGGGCATGGGAAGCGGGTAATTTTCGATTGTCGATTGTCGATTTTCGAGTGGGCGGATTTGGTGATTAAGGGATTGAGTGGGTGTGGATGAAGGGCAGGAGAATACGAAAAAAATGACAAAATCCAAATGACAAAAGTCGAACAGCCGATTTTATACAGGAAGATCGCCAAGGAACGCGAAGGCAAGAAGTGAAAATGGTGGGTGTTTGTGAAGGAGGTGGGAAGGCGCGTCAGCGTTGGAGGGTTGCTGATAAATGACAAAATCCAAATGACAAATTGCAAATCCTGGCCCGGTAGGGCATCGGTATGGCCAAGGGAGCCGGAGCTTTCATCAATCGAAAATCGGCAATCGAAAATTCCCTAGGGCTTCCAGCGGTAGACGAGGACGCGGGCTTTGCCGCTGTCTTCGATGAAGACGAGGTATTCGCCGTTGGCGCGTTTGAAGGCGCGCAGGCCGTGGGTGATGTCCATGATGCCGACGTGACCGATTTCCTCGGTGGGCTGCATCCAGCCGACGTAGGAGGCATCGTCGTAGCGGAACACATCGACATGCCCGCGCTTGACACCCATGGCGCCGGATGAGCCTTCGCGGGCGATGAAGAGGTAGTCGCCGGCGACGTCGAAGGACATGATGTTGGCGTCGCCGTCGTTGCCTCCGGTGCGGTCCTCGTAGGGGGGGACCAGTTGCCAGCGCACTTTCCATTCGCCGCCCGGTTGCCAGTCGTCGAAGCGGCGGATGACCTTGCCGGCGCGTTTCCAGTGGTGGTTGACGTTGGGGTGGTCGTCGGTGAAGCCGTTGACCAGCAGGGAGCGTCCATGTTCCGGAAAATATTGGACCCGGCGTAGCTCGGTCATGCCCTCGGGCATCTCGTAGTGTTCGTGGGACTCGGTGGAATAGATGGGAACACCGGCGCTGGTGAAGCCCTCGACCGGGTAGCGGAAGATGCCCATGGTGTGGGAGGCGTTCCAGATGGTGCCTTCGCTGTCGACGTAGTGGCCGACCGTGATTTCGCGGCGCTTGCCTTTGACTTCGTCCCCGCTTTCGAGGCCGTCGCCGTTGGCGTCCACCCAGATGTTGCGTTCCTCGACGCGTGCGGCGGGCACGGCGATGGCACCGTGGTTGTCGGGGTCGAAGCGGTAAACGTGCACGTCCTTGCCGAGCATGTTGATGACGAATTTATAGAGCTGCCCGTTGGACAGGCGGCGGACGAAGGTGCTGCCGGAGCCGCCTTTGCTGGCGCGGTATTCGTCGGGGAATTTGCGGTGGTGGACGGTGAGGGCCTCGGCCTGCCAGTGGTTTCCGGGGGTGGGGTCGGCATCCCAATCGACCCGCATCCTCGAGGTGCTGCTGAACACCACGTTGGGGTCGTCGGGGTGGAGGTCGGCGCAATCGATCCACACCTGGCAGAGGCGCTGCCAGTTGAGTTTGCCATCCGGGGCGTGGGACATGAGGATGGTGGAGCCGTTGTTGGAGGCGCGGCTGGCGGTGAAGATATTGCCGTTCTGGTCGGCACCGACGCCGACGAGGCGGACGAAGCGGCGGGGGCCCAGGCTGCCGGCCACGCCGGAATAGGCGCCGCCTTCTTCACCGAAGCGCGAGGCCAGGGCGGGGGAGGTGTCGATGTTCTCGTAGATGAGGACTTGTTCGGAGGATACGCCATCGGCCACCAGAAGACGTCCCTTGGGATCGGCGGCGATGGCCGAGGCCTGTACCCAGTCGGGCAGGCTGATGCTCTGGGGCAGAACTTTGCCGTTCTGGGTGAGGCGGATGATTTTTCCGGAGTCGCGCTGCAGCATCCACAAGTGTCCCTGGGGGTCGAGGCTGAGCAATCCGGCTTCGGCCACCTCGATCATCCCGAGCTGTTTGAGATCGGGGTCATAGACCTCGATGCCGGATTCGCCGCCTTCCCGGTCATGGATCGCAACGAACAATTTTTCTTCGGTGGCGGCCATGCCGCTGATGAACTTGCGGTCATGGTGGAGGTTGGCGCGCTGGTTGGAGATGTCGCTGCGGTCGCGGCGGTCGATGCCGGGTTCGCCGGTGCGGTGGCGGTTGCCCTGGAAGAAAATGTATTTGGAGTTGGCGGCGATGTGGCGTCCGCCGCCGTGGTTGCCGACCCGGGCGTCGTTGACCCACCGGCCGTCCTTGAATTCGGCCACGTTGGCACCGTGTTCCTCCCACTGCACGTTGGTAAAGACCGTGCCTTCCGGGGTGACATGGATGGTGGCCACGTTGTGCGGTGTGTGGCCGGAACTGCGCGGCACATCCTTGCCCATCGCCATGTCATTGCCGAACCACGTCATTGTGTAATTGAGCTTGCGGCGCGGGTCTTTGATTTCGTCGACCTTCTGGATGATCTGCTGACCCTTGTAGGTGGATGCCGACCTGCGGGACGAGGCGGGGGTGGAGCGGGAGGTGTTCGGGGTTTGAGCTGCTGCGGTCCTCGGGTCATAGACCGAGGAGGGACGGGAGGAGGTCAGCGTCGAACCGGCACCCTGCAATTGGCCATCGACCACCTCGTCTGGCGGCATCCAGCGGCTGCGGAGGTCGTCGGCAACCAGTCCGGCCACATCCAGATTGGCGCCGCCGCTGGCCTCGGGGCATTTGACCACCAGCACATGTTCACCGACGGTGAGATTGCCGATGGGATGGCTGATCCAGCGGAAATTTTCTTCGCCATCGGTGGGCGGGGTGGCCAGTTGGGCCAGGGGTGCGGCGGCGGCGGGGTCGGCAGTATTGCGACCGAACGACACATCGATGAAGGAGGGGCCGCCGGTGCGGCTGTAGCGGATGAACACCACGGCGGCGCGCATCGGTTGGTCCAGCTGGAAGGTCAAATAGGTGGTGCGGTCGGGTTTGTCGAACCATGAGACAAAGCGTCCGCCGGAAGCCTTGGCCGATTCCTTGGCATCGTTGTGCCAGCCGCCGGACTCGAATTCCTGCCACACGCTGGGTAATTTTGCAGCCTGCGAGGAAGGAGCCGCCCAGCCGACGACCAGAAGAAGCAGGCCGAGTATCACATTATGGGAGAACGGGATGGGGCAGATGTGCAGGAGATGGTCGGTGAGGGTGGAGAGCCTGGTGGCGTGCGGGGTCATTCAGGTAATATATCAACCCACACGCGAAAAACAACAAGTATCACGGAGCATTCTCCTCAGCAAGGCACAACGGGGTAGCAGAGAAGTAGGTTACTGATTGTAGCTTTCGGCCTCTTCGACAAACAGGACCCGTTTGTGCAGTCCGCCGGAGGTTGCGGCATAGATGGTGCCGGTGGCGGCGGGGGAAAAGTAGAATCCGTGGATGGTGCCGCCGGGCAGGGTGCCGGGGACGGTCTGCCAGGTTTCGCCGCTGTCACGGGTATAAAGGAATGTTCCGCCGGGGGGGGCGATGGCGATGAGGGAGGAAATGAGATCACTGATGCCGATGGCGCCGACCGGTCCCTCGTGGATACGTCGCCAGTTCTCGGCACCGTCGTCGCTGAGGTAGAGTCCGTCGGCGGTGACTGCGAGCAGGGTGTAGGGGTCGTTGGCGGGTTGGAGCAGGCGTTGCACGGGGGCGCCGGGGGGCAGGCCCTGGGACATGGGTTTCCATGTTGTCCCGGAGTCGGAACTACCCCAAACGCCTCCGGGTCCATCGCCAAGGGCCATGAACACATGGTTGCGGTCCTGGAGGCTGGAAACCAGGGCGGTGATGGCGGGTGCGGGTTGTTCCGGGGTCACCGGTGGCAGCCCCGCGGTGACCGGCTGCCAGGGCCCGGTGGCTCTGGTGGAGCGGAACAGGCCCGAGGACGTTCCCACCAGGAGATCGCCCTGGCGGTCGTGGATCACGGCGAAAGAGAGCGAACTGCGGGAGCGTCCTTCCGGCAGTCCCTCGATGTGTTCCTTCCAGGCGGCACCGCCGTCTTGGCTGATCCACGGGCCGGCCGGGGTGGCCAAGAAAAGGAAGTGCGAGCGCCGGGCCTGGAAGAGCAGACCAGCGGGCAGGGGATCTCCGGATACGGCAAGCCCCTCGCTGATCGCACGCCAGGATTGTCCGCGGTTCGCGGAATGGTGCACCCCTGCGGGTCCGGCGGTTGCGGCGTAGAGGGCGTCCGGCACCTCCTGATTGAAGGTCACCGCAACCACATTGCCACGTAGTCCGGCGGGCTCCCATCCGGCTTGGGCGGTGAGGGTGCCGGGGATGAGAAGGGTGCAGAGGAGGGCGGCAATAAGGATGGGGAGGATGGGGATGGTGCGGTTGTTCATGGGGTTTGGCATAAGGGATTTGGAGGATTGGGTCTAGTGAATGAAGGATAAGGGAGTGCTTAAAGCATTTCAATGAACTCCCACTGCCAGCGCCGGGTGTAGGTGTCCAGCCAGAGCCACGCACGCAGGCGGGTTTCGGCGGTGACGGGTCCGGGCCGGTTGGGGTGGTAAACCTGGGCGCGCATGTCGATGG
>CAZTYG010000140.1:0-5817 GCA_964617445.1 uncultured Blastochloridaceae bacterium | reverse complement strand
AAGCCTCCACCAGCCGCGAACGCGCCGCCGCCCTCCAGCGCCTCCTGCGCCGCGAAGAGCAGAAGCTCAACCAGGTCCGCGGCGGTGCCGACATGTCGCTGGAGGCTCTGGTCCGAATCGCCGACTGTTATCTTCAACTCGAAGCATACGACCGCTCCCGGCTCATCTACCGCCACGCGGCCAAATTCGCCCCGGAAGAACGCCAGAAACAACTGGAAATCCAGGCCGTGGTTTCACTGGCGCTGCAGGGGCTGGCCGACGAGGCGACCCGCACCTTCAACACCTTTCAACAGGCACACCCGAACGACCCCCTGTCCGAGACGGTCCAGTTTTTGATCGGCGATGCCCAGTTTCAACAACAACGCTTCGAAGACGCGATCAAGTCCTACGAGGAAAGCCAGCAGGCCTTTCCGGAAAGCCGTGTGGCTCCGCAGATTCCCAGCAGGATCGCCCGCACTTATCAGGCGATGGGCAAACCCGAACAGGCCGTGGGCGTCTATCAGGAGTTCATCGACGACGTCAAAAGCGGGAAAATCCGCATCCAGCGCGAGGTGCTGGAGGATACTCAACGGCTTCTCGCGTTGGCGCTTTTCCAGATGGAGCGGCATGACGAAGGGCTGGCGGCGATGAAAGAACTGGCGGACACCGCCGAAACCCCGGGCATCAAGCAGGAGGCCACCCTGCAATACGCCAATCTTTTGCTAAGCCGCGGCAAGGGCGAGGAGGCCATCGAGGCGTTCCGCGCCTTCGCCCAGGGATTCCCTGACGCCCCCCAGGCCCCCCAGGCCAGCTTTCAGATCGGCACCGTTCTGGAGCGCCTGCGCAAGCCCGAAGAGGCCCTGACGGCATTTCAGCAGGTCGCGGAACGTTACCCCGACCACGAGATCGGAATTTTCGCCCACGAAAAAATTTGGCGTCTTCACATGACCGCCGGCAACTCCGAGGAGATGATCCGCACCCAGGACGTGCTGATCGCACGTTATCCCGAATCGGAGCGCAAGCTGGTCGCCCTATTCGAGCGCGCGCGTTTTATCGAGGAACGCCAACGCGATACCGCAGCCGCCCTCCCCGCCTACGAAACTGTTGTAGAAACCTACAAGGCCCTGCCCGAGTCCGTCCGACGCGGAGCGCAGGGGGCAACTCTTTCGAACTACCCGGCCATCTCAATCGTGCGATCGGCGGAAATTATCCGCCGCACCACCGAAGCATTGGGTGCCTACTCCGGTCTGGACGCGGCCGGGCAGGAGCAGTGGCGCAATGAAATGCAAAAGGTCACCGAAATGCTCGAAGAATGCCTGCGCGAATACCCACAATCCACCGCTCTCGGGTTTGTTTTGCAAAAAATCGTCGATCTCCAGATGTCGAAGATCGCCGCCGGAATCTCCACCCTTGGCGAATCCGCCACCTACCTGAGCCGTTTGGCCGGTGAGATCAACGATCCGTCGGTGCGGGTCCAGGTGCTCATCGCCCGCGCCAGCCTGTATTACCAGTCCAATGAACCAGCCCAGGCTTTGGAATTTTATCGCGAGGCGTTCCGTGACATTGCCGACCCCCGGCGGCTCCCATGGGCGGAATATGACCGTTTCGGCAGCGCCCTGCTGGAAGCGCAGGCATGGGATGAGGCCATGGGGGTGTTCGAAACACTCCAAACCAACTTCGCCACCGATGCCAACGCTCAGGCCGCCATCCTCTACGGACTCGGCGCTGCCCATCAGGGCAAAGGGGACATCACGCGTGCCGGTGAATTATTCACCGAGCTGAAGGAAAAGTTCCCCAACTCCCCCAAAATCATGGAAGCCGAATTCGGACGTGCCTCCGCCATGGTTGCCCAGGCGCAATACGAACCCGCATTCGAAATTCTGCGCAGCATCCTCAGTAGCACCCGCTCCTCCGGCGAACTCAAGGCGCGCGCCACCCTTCTGCGCGGCAAAGCGCTCGCCGAAGTCGCCGAAAAGGGTCTGACCACCGCCGAAGTCAAACAAGCCAGCGGCCCGGACCTCGATGTACGCGATCTCGCGGTCAACAGCTTCCTGTCTGTCGATCTGCTCTACGACGGCATACCCACCATCGCCAGCGAGGCTCTGTATCTGGCCATCGACACCCGCATCCGGCAGGGACGGCGCGACGAGGCCCGCGAAATCTTCGAGAAACGCCTCCTGACCAAATACGCCAACAGCCCCTGGACCGCACGCGGACGCCAGTTGATCCAGTAGCCCAATCTTGGGCGGGATGCCAAGCTACCACTGCGCGCGCAACTTTTCCAACAACTCCGGCGCATGACGGCAGGCCTCCGGCCATTGCCGATGATAACCCTCGCCCGGCAGCTTGCGGGTGGCATCGATTCCCATGTGCGAACCGATATTGGGCTCGGTCGGCGCGTGGTCGAGGCTGTCGCACGGGCCCTTGGTGAACAACGTGTCGCGCTGGGGATCAATATTGGCGCAGACATGAAAGAGGACATCGGAGGTGTTGTGCACATCGACGTCGTGGTCCACCACCACGATGATTTTTGAAAACATCATCTGCCCCATGCCCCACAAGCCGTTCATGATCTTGAATGCCTGATAGGGGTATTGCTTTTTGATGCTAACGAAGACCAGGTTGTGAAAAACACCCTCCGGCGGCAGTGTCAGGTCCACGATTTCCGGCATGTTCATTTTTAACACCGGAAGAAAGATGCGCACGCTGGCATCGCCAATATAATAATCCTCCATCGGTGGCTTGCCCACCACGGTGGCCGGATACACAGCGTCCCGGCGATGGGTGATGCAGGTGACATGGAACACCGGATAGTTGTCCACCGGAGTGTAGAAGCCGGTGTGGTCGCCAAACGGCCCTTCCGCCCGCGTTGGTTCTAATGGGTCCACGTATCCTTCGATCACAAAATCGGAGTTGGCCGGAACCAGTAGATCATGGGTCTCGCACCGGACCATGGGCACGGCTCTCTTGCGCAAAAAACCGGCCAGCAGCACTTCGTCCAATCCGTCCGGCATCGGCGCGGTCGCGGCGAAAGTGTAAGCCGGGTCGCCGCCCAGACAAACCGCCACCGGCATCCGTTGACCCGTCTCGTAGTATCGTTTGCCGTGCCGCGCGGCGACTTTGTGCATCTGCCAGTGCATTCCGGTGCTCCACGGGTCGAAGACCTGCATGCGGTACATTCCCACGTTGCGCTCGCCGGTGTCGGGGTCCTGGGTGTACACATTGGGAAGCGTGACAAACGGCCCGCCGTCTCCGGGCCAACATTTCAGAATTGGCACCGCCGCCAGCCCGTGCGGATGGGTCTCCGGTTTCAAAATCACATCCTTACAGGCCCCGCCAGACGATTTGGACGGGCGGGCGTGAATCACATCGATCCCGTTTTTCAAAAGCTCCCATGCTTCGCCGAGGGATTTGGGCGGCTTGGCTTTCAGCAAAAATGCCAGCTTGGCGGCGACCTCATCGACATGTCCGACCCCGAGCATCAACGCCATGCGCCGCTCGCTGCCCATCGCGTTGATCAAAACCGGAAACTCCGAGATATTTCCGTCCGCCAACACCGGGCGATCGAACCAAAGGGCTTTGCCCCCTTCCGGCTTTTTCATTTCATGGTCGGCGATTGCGGCGATCTCCAAATCCACCGAAACCGGATCGCTGATCCGGCGCAGTTCTCCGTGCTTTTCCAACATGTCCGCGAACGAGCGCATGGATTCGATTGCCATAAGAGGCCCAGCCTAATCCAGAGCCGCGTCATTTCCAACCGGCAAACGTTCGGCAGACGGGAAAAGCCGTTGGACAAAAACCGGGGCTCATGGGCATGCTATCCCTCCTATGTCCGTCTGGAATCTGGCCAATACCAACCTGCGCGACCTGGTGCCCTACGAGCCGGGCAAACCCGTCGATGATGTCGCGCGCGAACTCGGCCTGGACGCCGCCAAAGTCATCAAACTCGCCTCCAATGAAAACCCGCTGGGCCCGTCCCCCAAAGCTCTGGAAGCCATGCAACAACTTCTGCCCCAGTCGCACATCTACCCCGACGGCGGCGGCTTCCATCTGCGCAACGCCATCGCCGAAAAATGGGGCCTTGAACGCGCCAACGTCGTGCTCGGCAACGGCTCCAACGAAATCATCGAATTCGCTTTCCACGCATTCTGTCGGCCCCTGGCCACCAGCATCGTTGCCAGCCGCTATTGCTTCGCGGTTTACAAACTGATGGCGCAAATGTTCGACGTGGAGATGATCGAGGTCCCCGACCGCGAATTTCACCACGACCTCGACGCCATGCTCGACGCCATCCGGCCCGACACCAAACTGGTCTTCGTCACCAGCCCCAACAACCCGACCGGCACCCGCATCCCCAACGCCGCCCTCGAATTGTTCCTCGAACGCCTGCCAGAACATGTCGTCGCCGTCTTCGACGAAGCCTATTATGAATTCATCGACACCCCCCCGCCCTCCGCCCAGTGGGTGCGCGAAGGACGACGACTGATCGTGCTGCGCACCTTCTCAAAAATCCAAGGTCTGGCCGGCCTACGCATCGGCTACGGCCTGGCACCGTTGGAAATCGCCGAGGTCCTGCAGCGCTGCCGCCAACCCTTCAACGCCAGCGCCCCCGCCCAGGCCGCCGCGCTCGCCGGACTGGCTGACACCGACCACCAACAGAAAACCCGGACGCTCACCCTCGAAGGCCGCCGCCAACTCCAGCAGCTCGCCGCCGAACTGGACCTGCGTTTCATCCCCTCCGAGGCCAACTTTGTGATGATCGAAGTCGGCAATGCCGACGCCGTGTTCAAAGCCCTGCTGCGCGAGGGCGTCATCGTCCGTTCCATGACCAGCTACGGCCTGCCCGGCTGGATTCGTGTCTCCATCGGCACCCCGCCCCAGATGGACCGCTTCCGCGAAGCCCTCACCCGCGTCATTCAGAAATGAGCCCCCCCGCACGCGTTACCATTTTTGGCCCCGGACTTATCGGTGCCTCACTGCTCATGGCCCTGCGCCGCCAGTGGCCCTCCACCTCCCTGCGTGTCTGGGCCCGCTCCCGCGAACGCGTCGAACAGGCTGTCGCCCGCGGACTGGCCGATTCCGGCGATACCGATCCCGCCGAGGCCGCACGCGGTGCCCAGCTCATCGTATTATGCACCCCGGTGGAAACCATGCCCGGGCTGGTCCGCTCCCTGCTTCCCGGCCTCTCCCCGGACACCGTCGTCACCGACGTCGGCAGCGTCAAGGCCCGCGTCGAACAGGAACTCTCACCGCTGCTCGACGGCCGAGCCCGCTGGATCGGCTCTCATCCCATGGCCGGCAAAGAAAAAACCGGCATGGACGCCGCCGAAGCCACACTCTTCCACGGCGCTGTCGCCATCATCACCCCCTCCCCCGCCACCCATTCGAACGCACGCACCACCGTCTCTTTCCTCTGGGAGAGCGTCGGCGCCCGGCTGATCGAACTCGACCCCCTCCTCCACGACCGCCTCGTCGGCCAGATCAGCCACCTGCCCCACTTGATCGCCGCCCTCCTTGTACTTTGCGTCGAAAAACCCGCCCTGCCCCTGGCAGGCTCCGGTTTTCGCGATGCCACCCGCATCGCCGCCGGTCCGGCTGACATGTGGACCGAAATCCTGCTCTCCAACCGTGGAGCCATGCTCGAATGCTTGGACCGCTTCGACTCCCAACTCCACCAGGCCCGCCATTTGCTGGAACAAGCCGACTCCGCCGGACTGCACAAACTTTTGACCAGCGCTTGCCAGACCAAATCAGCTTCCCCACAGTAACCAGCCCGCCATGACCTCCATCGACGTCCTCCCCACCAAACCCTTCCACCTCGCACTCCGCGTGCCGGGT
>CAZTYG010000139.1:0-5830 GCA_964617445.1 uncultured Blastochloridaceae bacterium | reverse complement strand
GGTGGACATGGTATGCGGGACATGGGGATTGCCGACCCTACAAGACGCGTGGATTGATTCCGCGCCGCGTCTAAAAGCGGTATTTTACGCTGCTGGATCGGTCAAATCCTGGGTCTGCCCGGCGATCTGGCGTCGGGACATTCGCGTGACCGCCTGCGCGGGAGTCAACGGCGTTCCCGTTTCCCACTACACCCTGGCCATGATCCTCCTGGCTTTGAAAAACGTGCTGCCGCGGACCATCAGCCTGCGAACCGAAGGTGCCCGCGCATGGGATGGCAAACTCCACCCCGTCACCGGAGTCGGTCCTCACGCTGTGGTCGGGCTGATCGCCATGAGTAAAATCGGGCGGCTGGTGCGCGCACTGCTTCGACCTTTTCCCGTTCGTGTGTTGGTATATGATCCCTACTATCCTGCGGACCGGGCGCAAGACGACGGGGTCGAGGTGGTTGGACTGGATGAATTGTTATCGCGCTCCGATGTGATCAGCGTGCACGCACCCAATACCCCCGAAACCCGGCACATGCTCCATGCCGGAATATTGAATCGTATTCAACCCGGAGCCACGCTGATCAACACCGCGCGCGGCGCGTTGATCGACCACGATGCGCTGGCCGTTGAATTAAAACGGGGTGACTGGACGGCGGTGCTGGACGTGACCGATCCGGAGCCACTGCCCGAAGGACATCCGCTCTACACCCTGCCCAATTGTTTTCTCACACCGCACGTGGCAGGTTCCATGGGGGCGGAGTGCCGGGACATGAGCCGCCAGATGGTGGCCGAAGTACAGCGTTTTTTGGCGGGCGAGCCAGCCATCGAGGGGATCACCGAACAATCACTCGCCACGATGGCGTGAGGAGTCTCCGCTCACATGAATACGCAACGGAGGAGCCACTCGGCCCTGAGCTCGTGGCCGAAGGGCAACGCCGCCCACGGATTTTATCCGCCGTAAAACGGCGTTTCAGCACTTTTTAGACGGCCTCTCAGGGGCGGTCTTCGATCCGGATGGACAGGACTTCGATCCGTTTGCCGGGCTGACTGCGCTCGCCGCCAGCGCCGGCGGTGACCGGGGTGTTGCCGATCTTGAGCAGGACATCCTCGCCTTCGATGAGTTTGCCGAATCCGGTGTATTGGCGGTCGAGGAAAGGCGCGGGGTCCAGGCAGATGAAGAACTGGGAGCCGGCCGAGTCGGGGTGTTGGGAGCGGGCCATGGAAAGAACGCCGCGAATGTGTTTGCGGTCGTTGAATTCGGCCTCGATGGTGTGACCGGGACTGCCGGTGCCGGGCATTCCGGTGGCGCCGTCTTTGGTGTTGGGGCAGCCGCCCTGGATCATGAAGCCCTTGATGATTCGATGGAAGGCCGTGCCGTTGTAAAATCCCGCCGAGGCCAGTTTCTGGAAGTTCTCCACGGTCTTGGGGGCGACGTCGGGCCAGAATTCGGCGATCATGGTACCTTCGGTGGTTTCAATAACGGCGACTTGTTTGGGGCTGCTCATGGCGGTGAAGGGTAAGACGGCGAACAGAATGCACAATGGAAAAAAGGACAGGATTGATTTCATGGAGGGATGGTAGCAGGGGTGTGTGTGATGGGAAGGGTTTTGCCGGGGATGCGGCGGCATCGGCAGGGATCAGGGGTGCTGTTTTCTTCTTTTGAACGCTTCCAGTTGGGGCAGGGCGATGGTTTCATAACAATCAGGGCAGATGCCGTGGGAGAAGAGGGTGCCGGTGGCCCGCTGGACGTAGGCCTCGACCTGTTCCCAATAGTCCTCGTCCTGACGGATTTTTTTGCAGTAGGAACAGATGGGCATCATCTTGCGCAGTTCGCTGATTTCCGAGGTATAGCCGAGAATGCGTTCGGCGACGTGAAGGCGGCTGCGGAGAACTATTTTATCCATGGGTTTTGTCAGAAAGTCGTCGATGCCGGCATCGATGGCGGCGAGGTAGTTGGTGGGGGAATTATCCTCGGCGGTGAGGAGGATAAAGTAGGCGTAGGAGGTGGAGGGGCGGGCGCGGACGCGGCGGCAGAATTCGAGCCCGTCGATGCCGGGCATGTTCCAATCGCTGATGATGATGCGGCGGGGGTCACGGTCGAAAGTCTCCCAGGCCTCGATGCCGTCACCGGCGGTGGCGACTTGATAGTCGAGACTTTTGAGCGCGTCTTCCACCAGCATCAGGGTGGCGGGGTCGTCCTCGGCCAGGAGGATGGTGCGCGGATGTGTCGCGGGAGCGGCAATGGGAAGGTTCATCGGGTTGGTTGGTGTCAGCCGACCCGGAGGCCGGTGATGGCTTTGAGGATGCCGGTGAAGATAGAGTATGCAACGAGGCCGAGAACGAAGGCGAGAACGATGATGACGGTGGGCTGGAGCATGGAGGTGAGGCGGAGAATGCTCTGGGTCAGCTCTTTTTCCTGGCGGGCGGCGATTTTGACCAGCGCACCCCCGAGGTTTCCGGTTTGTTCGCCGACACTGACGATGTCGATGGTGGTGCCGGGCAGGGCGTCTGCCTTGCGCAAAGCGGTGCTGAGG
Source organism: uncultured Blastochloridaceae bacterium (assembly GCA_964617445.1). GTDB lineage: Bacteria > Verrucomicrobiota > Verrucomicrobiia > Methylacidiphilales > CAZTYG01 > CAZTYG01. Next base: position 3,308 of record CAZTYG010000139.1, on the reverse strand, counting down.
TTGGCGCCTTGCTCGACGTAATTGATGACACCGCGGAACTTCTCCTGAATGTGAAGGTTGGGGTTGGCGCGGTTCATGAGTTGGAGTCCCTTGAGCAAGGGGATGCCGTTGAGTATGAGGGCACCGAGGGTGTGGGCGATGCGGGTGTGGGAGCGCTGTTGGAGGACCGGACCGAAGAGGGGGATGCGGAGCTGGAGGCGGTGCCAGGATTTTTTTCCTTCCGGGGTGTTGGTCCAGGCGAAGAAGGCGATGACGGCACCGATGACCATGCTGGTCCAGATATACCAATTATAAACGAGAAGGTCGCTGAACCAGACCAGCACGCGGGTGACCAGAGGCAGGTCGCCGCCGGTTTGTTGAAAGAGGCTGGTGAGGCGCGGGATGAGGACGGTGATGAAAATGACGATCAGCGCGCCGCCTGCCGCCATGAGAAAGCTGGGATAGATGAGGGCGGCAGTGACCTTGTTCTGCAGGTCGGCGATGGAGGAAAGATAAAGGGCCTGGCGGCGGAGAATTTCGGCCAGCGACCCGCTGAGTTCGCCGGCCTCGACCATGTTGCAATAGAGATCGTCGAATCCGCCACCGGTGGTGCGCAGGGCGCGGGAGAAATTGCCGCCCTCGCGCACTTGGTTGCGCAGGGCGGCGGCCAGAGAGCGGATGCGGATGCTGGTCTGGCGTTTTTCCATGACGGCCAGCGCCGGCTCCAACTGCATTCCGGCATCGAGCAGGTCGGCGAGGTCTTCGGTAAAGTAGAGAATTTCGGATGATTTAAGTTTGCGCTCGGTGCCGGGGCGAGCCGCGGAGAGCTTGCGGGCCGGGTCGGCGGCGGGCGCGTCCTGATCGAAGAGTTTGATGGGTTGCAGGGCCTGGCGGGAAAGCAGCCGCAGGGCCTCCGCCCGGCTTCCGGCCATGAGGGTTCCATCGACGTGCTGACCGCCCTGGTTGATGGCTTCGTAGCGAAATTCGGGCATGGGGGAGGAGTCTTAAGAATGAGGTTTTCAGAGCCCAAAATGCGGGAAGCGGTCAATCATCCTCAAGGGGTTTCTGGCTGTTCTGCTGCGGGGGTTGGCTGTTCTTCGGCTGCAGGTTCTTGGGGGGCGCGCACGATGCGGCGGCGGGCGACGGCGTCGCCGCGTCCGCGATAGGGCTCGACGTGGGTGGTGCCGTCGGGGTTGATGTGAATGGCGAGGGCAGCGGACTCGTTGCCGGGGCGGGGATTGAGACGGGCGATGTAGGATTCGGATTCGCCTGGTTCCGCCGAGGGCCGACGGCTGACGGAGACCAGCTCGTGGGTTTCGGCGTGTTCGCCTGTGCGCAACGTTTTTTCGGCGAGCGCGGCGGCGTCGGTGAGGGATTCGATTTTTCCGCCGCCGCAGGCGGCGATGCTGGCGAGGAGGATGGGGGCGTAGGCGAGGGGGAGGTATTTTTTCATGGATTGATGATTTCGTTGGGTTGTTCTTTGTCCTGGAGGGTGACTCGGAGAACTTCTTCGATGGTGGTCATCCCGCGGGCGACCTTGCGGTAGCCGGCCTGGCGCAGCGGGAGCATGCCGTCGCGCAGGGCCTGGGCGCGCAGGATGTTGCCTGGTTTGTTCTGGGCGATGAGTTCCTGCATGGCGGTGGTGATGCGGCAGATTTCGAAGACGGCGGTGCGGCCCTGGTAGCCGGTATTGCGGCAAAGTTCGCAGCCGGCGGCTTGTTGAATTTTCGGGATATATGGTTCGGGAAAGCCGAGCTTGGCGAGGTATTCGGCGGGGTAGCTCGCTGGTTTTTTACAGTGGGGGCAGAGGACGCGGACCAGACGCTGGGCGAGAAAGGCGCGGACCGAAGAGGCGACAAGAAAGGGTTCGACACCGATGTCGATGAGGCGGGTGATGCCGCCGACGGCGTCGTTGGTGTGGAGGGTGGAGAAGACCAAGTGGCCGGTGAGGGCAGCACGGATGGCGGTTTCGGCAGTCTCGGCGTCACGCATTTCCCCGACCATGATGACATTGGGGTCGCCGCGCAGAATGCTGCGCAGGCCGCGGGCAAAAGTGAGGTCGATCTCCGGTTTGACCGCGATCTGGATGACGCCGGGGAGTTTGTATTCGACGGGGTCTTCAACGGTGACGATGCGCCGGTCTTTGGTGTTGAGGGAGGAAAGAAAGGTATAGAGGGAGGTGGATTTGCCGGAGCCTGTGGGGCCGGTGATGAGAATGATGCCGTTGGGCAGGCCGATGAGTTCGTGAATGGCGTGCTCGTCTTCGGGGTCGAGTCCGAGGCGGTTGAAGTCGAAGCGCTCCTGGCGGAGAAGGCGCAGGCTGATGGACTCGCCATCGACCGAGGGAATGGTGGCGACGCGGACGTCGATGGGGGTGCCTTCCAGTTCGAGGTTGATGCGCCCGTCCTGAGGCAAACGGCGTTCGGCGATGTCGAGCTGGGCCATGATCTTGAGGCGGGAGACAAGCGTGGCGCGCAGAAGTTTGATTTGGGAGGGGACGGGGACTTCGTGGAGCATGCCGTCCACGCGGTAGCGAATACGCAGGTCATCGTCGAGGGGCTCGATGTGGATGTCGGTGGAGCGTTGATTGAGGGCTTCGCGAATGATCTGGTTGACGAAGCGGGCGATGGATGCCTCGGAGTCGTCGCCGTCGAGAATGGTGGTTTCCTGGCGAAGGTCTTCGTCGGTGAGCTGGCCGCCGCCGCTGGCGAGAATCTGGTCGAAGGTGTCGGCACCGATGCCGTAGCCTTCGCGGAGGGAGTTGAGAATTTTGGTGCGCGGCGCCATGCCCCAAGCGACAGGTTCGTGGACCATCTGGGCGACGGCTTGGTGGGCGATGAAATTGAAAGGGTCGTGGGTGAGGATGAGCAGCGGCTCGTCCCCGCGGGCAACGGGCAGCAGGGCGTGGCGCACGGCGAGGCGGACGGGAAAACGGTCCTGGACGTCGGGGGGAATTTCGCGTGGGGGGTCCTCCACCCAGGGCATATTGAGGGTGTCGGCCAGATCGTGGAGGAAGGGGGCTTCGGGAAGGGTTTTGAATTCCAACAGGGCGTTGACCGGGGAATTCTGCTGGTCGATGGCCTGAATGACGGCCTGGGCGCAGGCGTCCGGGTCGGTGGTGTTGTTTCGCCGCGCCAGATGGATCAGGGTCTCGCAGAGCACGTGGATAGCTTAGGCATGGTAGGTAATGGAGGCAATGCCACATTCTTGCACAACCTTCTGGAATGGGTGTAGTTTGATCTGCATATGAGAACCATGCTGTTGTTGGGGGTGACGGGCGGGGTGATCCTGGGGGCGGCGGCTGCGGCAGCTGTGTTTCAATGGCGCGG
>CAZTYG010000138.1:545-5861 GCA_964617445.1 uncultured Blastochloridaceae bacterium | reverse complement strand
GCGGGCCTTGAACACATGCAGGCTCTTGTGGCTCATTCTACGTGTGAGGACATGCACCATCGGCAGCGGCAATCCGCGCAAATCCTCCACGAGGTCCCGCACCATACGCACCAACGCCGGACTGCCTGTCTCCAAGGCCACCGTGCCCGGAACCTCGATCCGGCTGCGCACGCGCTCGACCACCGAAGCCATGTGGTGCGCACGAAAATGCTCTTCCACCTCCGCCATGCTGGCCAATGTGCCTCCTGCCGGTGCGGCGGGTGGCGCCTCTTCCGGAGCCGCAGCGGCTTCTCCGTTCGTGTCCCCGTCGCCGACGTTGTCGCTGGCGTCCGCAACGGCAGCCGCGGCCTCCGGGGCATCGATTGCCGGAGCGGCATCCTCATCCGATGCCTCTGGGACAACCTCCGCCGTGGTTTCCTCCTCCGGCGCCGCCATCGGCGCTTCGGATTCGGCGATCCCTGGTGCGGCGGGTGTTTCCACTGCCACTTCCACCGTTGGCTCACCGGCCTGTGGTGCGTCTTCTGCGATGATAGTCGCGGGGGCCGGTTCCACCGGGAGAAATTCCTCGCGCCAGCTCTGCTCGTCCTTCCACTTGGCCAGCGTCTCTTCGTCGTTGACCATGCGCACCCGCTTTTTGAAGACGTCGAAGGGAACATCGGCGAACCGTTCGGCGTGGAGTTTGAGCAGTTTGCTCTGGTATTGATGGTGGTTGTGAGGTCCGAGCAGCACGCCGCTCATACCGCATTTGGCGATAAATGCGAAGTTGCCCTTGGGTGGATCGGCGGCAACCCGTTCGGTGCGATAATACAAATCCCGATGGCGTGCCAGCACATGCTGGACCGCCTCGCGCTCGCCCAACCACAAGGAGCCGTCGGGCTTCACCCGGTAGAGCGCCGGTGCGGCCTCATCGGCCTTCTTCACGGATACCCGGTAACGCTCCGGTTTTTCCAGCACCAAACGCGCGAGGTCGAACAATGGATACGCCTTGCCCGAGGCCCTGATCAAATCGGCCATTTTGTCCACACCGCGGGAATCCGGCAGCACCTGGAGATTCCAGCCGGTGAGCACCGGTGCCGGGCGCGGAGCGGGAGCGCGTTCATCGCGTCCGGGGCCGCGTCCGCGACGGTCATCCCGCCGCCGTCCACCATCGCCCCGTCCTCCTCCGGGTCCGCCTCCCGGTCCGCGGGCGGGTCGATCCCGGCGTTCCCCGGTTCCCGATGGTCCACCCCGACCGGCGTTGCCCCGACCGCCCCTTCCGGCGTCCCGACCAGGGCCGCCTCGGTGCGGTCCACGCCCGCCCGACCGCCGTGGGTCATCGGACCGGTCGTCCCCGGCCATGCGGGCAAGCCGTTCGGAGGTGTTGGTCTCCTTGGTCCATGCGGGCAGAAAGCCTTCGGCCAGCTCTTTTTCCAGGCTGGTCAGATCCAATGGGGTCGATTTTTCGTCACTCATGAAGCGACCGTTCTACCACACATCCCCACAAACACCGCAACAAAGAAGCAAAAGCTTAGGTCCTGTTAACGAAAAGGACCTGGAAGCCGTCCCCCACGTGATCTTCTAAACGTGGCTTGAAAGCAGTCTCCGGGTCGGAAAAAGTTGCCGGGGACGGCAAACCTCCAGCGCCGACCATGATCCCGGCATATCGGACCCTCATTCCGAGTCAAAAACCAGAACCACACGAAAGCCGCGGTTGTTGCCGCGGGAGTCGGCGGCGTTGAAGTCGGTGACAGGCATATCCATGCCGCGGGTGTCGGTGAGCCATGAGCCGCCGCGTAATTGGCGGAGGTCTTCGCGCCCCTGGTAAGGGTCCATACACCACTCCCAGACGCTGCCTTTGAGTCCGAATATGCCGTGGCGGTTGGGACGACCCGAGTCCACCGGGGAGGTGCCGGTGGGTCGGGCTCCTTCCGGGGGGGGCCATGTGGCATCGGCGACAAATACATCCCACTCGGCTCCGAACGGTAGGCGATAGGTCTGACTGGCGGTGATGGAGCGCTGGCCTCTCATGCCGTTGGTGAGCCTGCGGCAGAATTCCACGGCATCGGCCCATGTCACATTTTCAACCGGATGGTTCATCCCCCGGAATTCGCTGGGGTTGGAGCGCATGACTCTTCGAAATTGTTCCTGGGTGGTTTCGTGGGCCGCCACCCAGATTTCCAATTTCTCGATCCAGATCATTTTCATGCCGATGGGGTTGGTGAAGTCCTGGCCGATCTTCGGCCCGGGGGCCTCGCGCAGCAGAACGTCGAGCGATGTCTCGCGGGCGTTGCGGATTTCGCCGAATTGGTGGGTGGTATTGAAGCCACGTTTGCGGAATTCGAAGCGCCACCTGCCGGTGGGCAGATTTTCCATCACCATGGGGGTGATTCCCACCTGTTCGCCGTCCAGGAACACCTGCGCGCCTTCGGGTGAGCTGTTGATGCGGAGTGTTCCCAAGTGGCGGACGAGTTGGAGGGTTCCAAGATCGACCGTTCCGCCGTCGGTGATTTTGATTTCGGCGCGCACGGGTTCGTGGTCCTGAAGTTCCACGGTGACGGAATGAGTGCCCAGGGGCAGTACCAGGCCTTCTATCGGGGTGATGGCGGTGATTTCCCCAACGGTGACAGTCGCGCCTTCCGGGATGGAAACAAGCTTGAGCGTGCCGTGCGCGTTCTTCAGGCGTTCGGCCTCCGCAAGTGCGCGCGCCTCGGCGATCTCCTGTTCGGCAGCGGCGCGCTGGGTTTCTTCGATTTGTCGTCGCTCCTCTTCTTCTTTCGCCAGACGCGCCTGTTCCGCTTCCTCCTGCCGCTGCCTTGCTTCTTCCTCGACGCGCGCGGCTTGCTCGCGCTTTTCCCTGAGCGAAGGGGCGATGATCCAATGGTAAGACGCCCATATTCCGGTGAGCAGCAACAGCACCGCGGTCACCGCTCCACCGATCCACAACTTGGTCCGATTGCAACGGTAGAGGGTGGCGAACGGATTTTCTTTGGATCCGGGCAGGGAAAGCTTTTGGGCCAGATCGTTGACGCCGCGCGGACGGAGGGATGGGTCGTGTTGCAGGCAGGCGGCGATGGTTTCCTCCCATGCTTTGGTGATTTTGGGGCCCGTACGCCCGGCGTCCTCGCGCGCTTCGGACACGGAGGGAGGTTTCATGTCCGGCTGTTGCCGGATTATTTCGTGGATGCTGTAAGGCATTTCCCCGGATAGCAGTTGGAACAGGATCACGCCCACCGAGAAGATGTCGTCCACCGCGCTTTGCGAGCCGTCCAGTGACTGCGGACTCATGTAGGCACGAAAGGCCGCCGCGTCTTCCGGCTGACGGACCGCCAACCAATCGGCAAAGACCCGATCAGTGGCGAAGCCATCCACCTGCACGCCTTTGTGGTCCACCAACAGTGATTCGAGGGTGAGGTTTTTGTGGGCCAGGCCATGATGAGACACCGCATGATCCAAAGCACCGCACAAATCGGCCATCCAGTGGCGGACCGCGTCAGGCGCGAAACATCCCTCCGGTTGCTCCCGGAGCAGTTCGGACATCATGCGGCACTTGAGATGGGGGTAAACCAGCGCCAGCATGTCAGGCTCCTGGATGAGATCGGATGGAACAAGTATGTTCGGGTGATGCAGCCGGTGCGCCTCCTGATAGGCCGAGCGCAGATCATGAACCACGCGCGGGTCTTTGAGCATTTCGAAGGGGGCGATTTTCAGCAGCACATCGGTGTTGCGATGGGTGTCCTCGGCGACACGTAGAGGCGCGTTGGGATCGCCGGCTTTCAAACGGTAACGACCCGCCACCACGTAGCCCGTTGCGTGCGCCCCCTCCTTGTTGCGATCGGCGTAACGCGGCAGCAACATCCGTTCGGTAGGGCCCTCCATTCGGACTTCTTACCGCATTCCAAGCGGATTGACAATGAGGCCGTTGCTCATGTCAGTAGCTCAACAACTCGGGGGTCACAGTGGCCGGGACTTTTTCCACCCCCGCCAACGCCGGGGCATGCGCCAGAGTTTTGACCGACTGGCGCACGACCAGACCAGTGGGCAGTTGAATGCGCACGGGCAGTTGCGGGGCCTGCATTTCGTTGAGCAGGTAGTTGGCGGCGACCCGGCCCATATCGAGGCCGAAAATATCCACCGTGGTCATGGGGGGTTCCAGAATGCCGCTGTAGTGGCTGTTGTCGAAGCCCGAAACGCTCACGTCCTTGGGCACGGTGATGCCCACGTGCTTGAGTGCCGCAGTCAGCTCGAAGGCGTCGCGGTCGGTGGCACACATGACCGCCGTGGGCTTGTCGGTCTGACTGATATATATCTCCGCCGCCTTGCGGGCGGAAAGTTCGGTGTGGGGCTCGTTGAAAGTCAGTTCCGTGCGCGGTTCGAGGTCCAATTCGCGCATGTGGTTTTTGTAGGACGCGTAACGCTCGCGAAAGCCGTCATGGAAGGACAGTCCGGTGGCGTAGAATCCGATTTTGCGGTGGTTTTCGAGCACCAGAAAATCGATGACTTTTTCGATGCCCGCGCGGTTGTCACTGCACACCGCTCCGATCTCCTCCTGATGCACAACGGCATTGCCCAGGATCACCGCCGGGGTGGAGGTCTGGACAACGAATTGCCGGATTTCCGGCTCCACATAACTGGCCAGGACCATCCCCATGACACCCTGCTCGCGGTGGGCTTGCAAAATGCCGAGCTTGTCAGGGACCGACTTGAAAGATTCCGCCAGTACCGTCTCATAACCCTCCTCGGCCATGACGTGTTCGAAGCCGATGAGCCAGTCCTGAAAAATTCCGTGCCAGCCCTCAAGCAGATCGATGTTGATGGCGAACACGATCCGGCCCGCGGGGTTCTGATGGACCCAACCGGGATAGAACCACGTGTCGTTGTCGGCGGGCCGCAGGTAGCCCTCGGCAGCCAGCCGGTGCAATGCCAAGGTTAACGAGGATCGTGGAATGCGCAGCCGCCGGGACAACTCGGGCTCGGCGGGAAGGTGGTCGCCAAAATACCGTGCGCGGGTCAGGCTGCGCAGCAACGAAGCCGCCCGGTCTTTGGCGCCGTAGGACAGCTTGATGGTGTCTTTTTTGCGATTGGAACTCATTACGATTGCCCCCGATTCTATTCAAGCGCAACCACGTCGGAACTCAAGGAGTATCGGACCGGTTCCTGCGCTCTTGCGCGCGCCGCTCATGCCAGCGCCACCACTTGCCGGATACTTTGCTCCACACCACCGAATGAACCGGAAGGTCGGGGTTCTCACGGTAAAGGTGGTGACGCTCCAGAATGGTGAGAATGTAAGAGTGGGTGGTCGGAAAATCGATGTTCTCGATGAAGGCCGCTGCCACCGGC
>CAZTYG010000138.1:0-535 GCA_964617445.1 uncultured Blastochloridaceae bacterium | reverse complement strand
TCGGTCTCCGTCCAGCGCGCCATGGCCCGCGCCAGATACCATGTCCCGCACATGATGTTGGTGCGCGGGTCAAAGAGGTCGGTCTCACGGAACCCGGTGATTTTTTCGGCCCGCACCCAATCCAATGCGGCACCGGGGGTGATCTGCATCAGTCCCCGCTCCTGCGCCAACCCGACGGCGTCCGGCTCAAAATCACTTTCCCGCCAGATCACCGCCCGGATCAACTGCGGGTCCACCCCGTATTTCACCGCCGCCTGGACCACATAGTGGTCGAAGCGCGCGTCATGGGCCTTCTCGCTTTTGCCCCACATCCACGCCGCCGCCAGCAACAAGCCCGGCGGAACCATGACCAGCAAAAAAATCCCGATCCCCCGGAGGTGACGCGGTGGTTTCACGGCTATGAATATCCGGAACTGCGCGACAAAGGCAAGCCTCGTGCAGGGCACGACATCTTCCATACCGGAGTATCCATGCTTTTCGAGCGGCGGGGTGCGGGCATGATTGCGGCTATGGAGCAAGAATTGTGGACCACCGC
>CAZTYG010000137.1:0-5896 GCA_964617445.1 uncultured Blastochloridaceae bacterium | reverse complement strand
GGCGATCATGCCGCGCGTGAGAACCTGCCGGGAATCGCCCTGTGCACCCACCGCGACCCACAGGCCAGCGTGCCGTGCTCCGCTCCGGGGTGGTTCCTCAATGCCCCGCTCGGGCGTGCCTTCAATCTGACCTACCGGACGATGAACCGGGCGGGAACACGCACGGTCCACTACGATCCCTTTTTCTATCCGCTGGACAAGGTGGGAGCGTGGAACCGGCTTTACGGCAGGGCCGGATTTTTCCAGCATCAGTGCGTGCTTCCTCTGGACCACGCCAAGTCAGGCTGCCAGCGGCTGTTGCAAACCATCGCCGATTCCGGTCATCCGGCATTTCTGGCGGTATTGAAGTTGTTCGGCTCCCGCACGTCGCCTGGCCTGCTTTCGTTCCCGCGTGAGGGGGCGACGCTGGCAGTGGATTTTCCAGACCGGGGAGCCGGCACACGAAAATTGCTGGCCCTGCTGGACCGGGTGGTGGAGGACTGCGGCGGACGCCTCTACCCCGCCAAGGATGCCTGCATGTCCCGCACCCTTTTCCACCAGGGCTACGGGGATGCGGTGACGGCATTCTCACGACACATCGATCCGCGCTTCACGTCGGCCTTCTGGCAGCGCATGGAGGAGCCCAAGGCATGAAGCCCGGCGTTCTGATTCTGGGTGCCACGTCTACCATTGCCGAGGCCTCGGCCGGGCTGTGGGCGGCTGAGGGTCGGCCACTCGCTTTGGTGGCGCGCGATACCACCAAGCTCGACCGCATCGCCGCCAACCTGACCGCGCGCCATGACGTGCCGGTCCACACGCACATCTGCGGTCTGGCCGATGCCTCAACGCATCCAGCTCTGCTGGAATGGTCGGGTCAACTGCCGTTCGAACTCGATTCCGTGCTGCTGGCCTACGGTGTGCTGTCGGAACCCGCAGCGCTGGAGGAATCTGGCGATGCCGTGGCGGCGCTTTTCGCTTCGAACCTGGTTTCGCCCATCCAACTGCTGGATGCTCTGTTGTCACGACACAAGACCGGCAAAGCCATGCATATCGGCGTGATCACATCGGTGGCCGGAGATCGTGGACGGGCTTCCATCGGCCACTACGGCGCGTCCAAAGCGGGCCTTTCCACTTACCTCTCGGCCCTCCAACAAAAACATCATGCCAGCGGCGGCGTCCGCATCACCGACATCAAGCCGGGACGCATCCAGACCCCCATGACCGCCCATCTCCCGCCCTCGCTCCTCACCGCCTGCCCCGACCACTGTGCCAGGGACACCGTCCGGGCCATGAAGCAGGGCCGGCGCATGATCTACACCCCCTGGTTCTGGCGCTGGATCATGCTCATCATTCGCCTCCTACCCGCTCCTCTGTTCCGGCGGATGAAGTTTTAAGCGCGGTCGGGTGCGGTTTCCATATGACTCGGGCCATTCTGCCCTGAAGTCGAAAGTTGCATTTTTCGGAGTTAAAAAATAAAATATGGGGACATGGACTTCCATGCGTTCACATTGAAGCGGGGCATCTTTTCTTCCTTGGTGCTTTTTGCGCTATGGTCCCCGCAGGTTCATGCCCAGCCAGCATGGTGGGAGGAAGTTGGTTACAACGCTCTAGTTCTGGAGTTGGGAGGAGGCCTGCCCACCGGCATGAATTTCGGCGGGGTCACTCAGGTTGAAGGGCAGGATGGCTCCGGACGTTATCGTCCCGATACGACCAACAGCCAATTTGCCGGGAAAACATTCAGTTTTCCATCGGGCGGCAACACTGGTGTTTCGGGCCATGCAAACGCCATCGGGGAAAATTTCTACGGCAGCACGACCAGCTTGCTGTCCGACATCGGCAATATTACGTCCTATGAAGTGAACGATTGGTTAGGAGCGGGCTTTCTAAAAACGGGACAGACCGGTCTAGGTGCTGCTCCTTCCGTGGAAACCAACCGCGTGCAAAATCATAGCTGGGCGGCAACGTTTGGAAGCGACGCCACCGATCTCAATGCGATCCGCAGATTCGATTTCATGATCAATCGGGACAAGGTTGTTGCTGTGGTCGGTGTCAACAACGACAATTCCCTCCCCGGTGGCGGCACAGACCGCAATCTTATGTCCACTGCCTACAACAGCATCAGTGTCGGCAGGTCCAACGGAGCCCACATGAGCGGAGAAACAGCCTTGGACGGGGAGGGACGTTTTCGGCCCCATATCGTAGCTCCCGCCACTAGCACCAGCCAAGCAACTGCTAGAGTTTCCAGTGCTGCTGCGTTTATTTTAAGCGCTATTGACCAAGCAGACGGGCCGCTGGATACGGCGGACGATCATAGGGTCGTGAAAGCGATCCTGATGGCCGGGGCGACCAAGGAAGAATCGATGAACTGGTCGCGCACGACGACCAGTCCGCTGGACGATCACTACGGGGCAGGCCAGCTCAATGTCTATAACAGCTATCACATCCTGACCGCCGGACAGCAGCCAGCGGCTGGCAATATCATCCTCGATGAGCGCGGATGGGACTTCAGCAACGTGAGCACCGGAACCGGCACCCGGCTCTATTTCGTCGAGGCCGACAACACCTTCGACATCTCCATCATGCTGACCTGGGACCGCATCGTTTCCGCAAACAGCGACTGGACCAGCATCACCTCTTCGCTCGCCAACCTCGATCTCCGTCTGTGGACGGTGGATGAGGATTTCAATTTGCTCAGTCTGGTGGATTCCAGTCTCAGTACGATCGAAAACCTGGAGCACATCTGGCACACGCAGCTGGCGGCGGGTCGCTATGCGATTGAGGTTTCGTCTGCCGATGCGACATCGACTGAGTTCGGCATCGCCTGGGACATGGCGGTGATCCCCGAACCGTCCACTTACGTGCTGCTCGGCCTCGGCCTGGGGGTGTTGGTGTGGCTGCGGCGGAATCCTAAAAAACTGGTTTAAGAGGTAACAGGAAGCCGGACAACGGGGCAATAGACAAACTCAAAGGCCGAACAGCCGCTATTCGCAGGTTCCGGTCTTGCTCTGAGGCCCTTGGATGCTCGGTGCTGTTTTTCCCCTCCATTCCGGGAGTGACAAGCCCCGCACCCGCTTTACATTTCCCCAAGCCATGTCCCGCCCCGCGCCCTCCGAAGTCCTCCGCACCTATGACTTGGTCAAGACCTACGGCGAACGCAACGTCGTCAACGGCGTCAGCCTCCATGTCCAAGCCCGCGAAGTCGTCGGCCTCCTGGGTCCCAACGGTGCCGGAAAAACCACTACCTTCAACATGGTCGTCGGTATGATCCGCCCCACTGCCGGCACCATTCTCCTCGGCGGTGAGGACGTCAGCGGCATGCCCATGTATCGCCGCGCCCGCCGCGGCATGGGCTACCTTCCCCAGGAAGAGTCCATCTTTCGCAAACTCACCGTCGAGCAGAACCTCATGGCCATTCTCGAAACCCTCCCCATCCCCGAAGAGGAAAAACAGCAGCGCTGCGAAGACCTCCTCAACGAACTCGGTATCGAACGGCTCCGCGCCAACCATGCCTACACCCTCTCCGGCGGCGAAAAACGCCGACTCTCCATCGCCCGCTGCCTGGCCACCGAGCCCTCCATCCTCCTGCTTGACGAACCCTTCAGCGGCGTCGATCCCATGGCCGTTTTCGACATCCAACAAATTATTCTGGCCCTCTCCGAGCGAGGCCTGGCCGTCCTCATCACCGACCACAATGTCCGCGAGACCCTCTCCGTCGTCAACCGCGCCTACCTCATCTGCGACGGCCGGGTCGAAAGCGAAGGCAGCAGCGAATTCCTCGTCAACGACCCCGTCGCCCGCGCCCTCTACCTCGGCCCCCGCTTCAATATGTGAGGACAATGATACCTGAACTGCCTATCCCGATTCCGGCAAGACTTCCCATCAGCATCACGCCCTGCCCGATTGTGGAGGCTATTTTTGAACTTCCGCAACCACTTCGATATTGGATGGGGCGAGCACGGTAACGGCAGGGCGCTTTCGCCGCGGGCCTATGAAGCATTGCTCCGTTTCGTCCAAATTGCGAGATTCCCTGCCGATGTAGTTCCGAGCGTGTTTTTAACCAATGACGGAGGAATCGAGCTTGCATGGGAAGACAAGGAGGGACATCCCGTTCAAATCGAGTTTCAGCGGGATGGCGCGGAGTATTTTCTTGGAGCGACAAAATGCGAAGGTTTTGTTGGCTACGAAGAAATGGATGAAATCGCCCACGCGCTTGGAACTTGAATTGCTCCATGTCAGTCGCACCCGGGGAGAATATCGTCCGGGCGGTTTGCTCCGACAAGTGGGATGGCCAGCGACTTTCCCCCAGTCTATTTACCGGCGATATCCAAAACTGCACGCCGGGTGGGAACGGCAAAATTCAACAATCCCGGCACGACTCCGGGGATCGGGGCATGCAGTCGATCACCGATCCCCGGCGGTCGCGCTCAAAGCGGCAACATATGTCGAGACTATCCCGCAGCATGGCCCGGCCGCGGAGGATGCGGGACTTCGTGGCGGACAAGCTCAGGCCGAGACGTCCGGCCACTTCTTTGTGCGGTAATTCTTCGATGTCCGCCATCATGACGGCCTCACGGTAGCCGTCGGGCAATGCGTGGATCATGCGGCGGAAGGAGGCCAGGAGCGGTGCGATATCGGGGTCGTTGGGCGGGCTCACGTCCGGTAGTGAGTCATCGACCGGTTCCCCCGGCTTGCGCGCACGATAGTGGTCGATGACGGCGTTGCGGGCGGTGCGGTAGAGCCACGCACCAAGGTCGTGAATGGTGCGCTCGGCTTCAAGTTGTTTCTGCAACTTCAGAAATACCTCCTGCCGCATGTCCTCGGCTTCGGCCTCGGACCCAACCCGCGCCCGGAGGAATCCGCCGAGTTGATCGGCGAACTCCCCCCACAGGCGTTCCGTTTCACGGGTGGCAGTGGTCATCAGGACTTTCTGGCTTCGATATTCGCAGATGCCACAAAATCGGCAACTCCGCGTCCGGGGAGCCAGTTCTCAAGGATGTCTTTGCTCTCGCCCTTGCGCGTGATGCGAATGTCGGTGAATCCGGCATCCGCCAGCATGTTGCGGAGGTCCTGCACGAGGGACGCGCCCGCCACACAGCCGGTGTAGAGTTCCCAGTCCTTTTTCAACTCGGCCGGAAGCGAGGCCATCGCCACCACATCGGAGACCGCCAGCCGTCCGCCGGATTTCAAAACGCGGAACGCCTCACGGAACACGGCGGGCTTGTCGGGGGAGAGGTTGATGACGCAGTTGGAGATGATGACGTCCACGCTGGCGTCGGCGACCGGCATGTGTTCGATTTCCCCCAGGCGGAATTCCACATTGTGCTGGTTTGCCTTGGTGGCGTTGGCACGGGCCCGGGCGAGCATTTCCGGGGTCATATCGACTCCGATGACGCGTCCTTGGGGGCCGACCGCGCGGGCGGCGAGAAAGGAGTCAAACCCGGCCCCGCTGCCGAGGTCGAGGACTGTCTCACCGGGCTGGAGCGCGGCGATGGCCTGGGGATTGCCGCAGCCGAGGCCGAGGTTCGAGCCTTCGGGCGCGGCGGCGAGTTCCTCCTCCGTGTAGCCATTGCGCCGGGAGAGGTCCGACGGCGACCCACAGGCGGAGCCGGAGCAGCAAGTGCCGCTGGTGCTGGCGATCTCGCCGTAACGGGCACGGACGGTCTCGCGGATTTCTTCTTGTTCGATGGTATTGGTTTTCATGTGGTTTTCCTTGGTGGTGCGGTCCTTTGACCGCGGGTTCACCCATGCAGACGAACAAGGACGGGAAAAGATGCGTGGAATATCTCTTGGCCGCCCGACCGCCCGATCCTACTGCATAAAATATCCTTGGCTTGGCCGCAACGCGTAGTATCTTCCTCATTCCCATTCCACGGTAGCTCAGTGGTAGAGCGGTTGGCTGTTAACCAATTGGTCGTAG
>CAZTYG010000136.1:0-5973 GCA_964617445.1 uncultured Blastochloridaceae bacterium | reverse complement strand
GGCACGGTCGTCGTAGCGGGAGGCGCGAAAGGCGATGGAGAGGTCGATGGATTCGGCGTCGATGACGGGGGCGAGGGCGTCGTAGAAGTAGAGGTATTCGGAGCCGGTAAGGCGGGCGATGTCGGCGGCAAGGGCGTCGCTGGTGAGCGGACCAGAGGCGATGACACAAGGGCCGGAGGCGGGGACTTCGGGGAGTTCTTCGCGAATGAGGGTGATGCGGGGGTGGGATTCGAGTTGAAGGGTGACAGCGGCGGCGAACAAATCGCGATCGACGGCGAGGGCGCGTCCCGCAGGGACGGCGTGTTGGTTGGCGGTGGCGAGAATGAGGCTGCCCCCGTTTTCCATTTCCCATTTGAGCTGGCCGGAGGCGCGGTCGGGCAGAGCGGAGCCAAAGGAGTTGCTGCAAACCAGCTCGGCGCAATCGGCGGTGCGGTGGGCGGGGGTGGTTTTGCCGGGGCGCATTTCCCAGAGCTCGACACGGCAACCCGCTTGGGCGATCTGCCACGCGGCCTCGGAACCGGCGAGGCCGGCACCGATGATGGTTACAGGTTCTTTCAGCACAGGGGGTTATCCTCCCCATTGCATGAGGGAACGCAAATCGATTTCCCGTTGGGGGCATCTGAAAGACTTTTTGTATGCGCGGCGCAGGAACTCCAACGATGCCTCGAACAGATTTCCAGCGCACGGTGCGGGGCCTGATCGCCTGCAACCGTAGCGGGGCCAAATGGAGCCTCCATGGCCGCCGCACCCTCGATCACGGTCATCATTGAAACCCGACAATCGATCGGATTTGCCAAAACCCCGGAAGATTGCCAGCCTTCCGGGGTTTTTTGCGCCATGAACAACCGTCCCGTCAAACTACCCGCCTTCCTGGAAATTCGTAATTCTTCCATTCACGGGCGGGGGGTCTATTCCCGGGAAGCGATTCCAAAAGGAGGCCGCGTGATCGAATACGTGGGCGAGCGGGTGGGCAAGCGCGAGTCGGAACGCCGGGCCGAAGCCCAATTGCACAAAAGCAAGTCCGGCCACGGAGCGGTCTATCTTTTCGAGATCAATAGCCGCTACGACATCGACGGCAACGTGCCGTGGAACCCCGCCCGGCACATCAACCACTCCTGCGATCCCAATTGCGAGGCCGAACAGGACGGCACCCGCATCTGGATCGCGGCACGCCGGGACATTGCCGCCAACGAAGAACTGACCTACGACTACGGCTATGATGTGGACAGCTTCGAGGACCATCCATGCTGTTGCGGCAGCGCCCAATGCGTCGGCTACATCGTCCGCCGCGACCAATGGCCGCGCCTGCGCAAGGCGCTGGCACGTCGTAAAATCGTGTAGGCCGACCGCCCGTGCGGCAATCAAAAGCGCACGCGCGGGTTCATCCAAAGCGGCGCGTAGCGCCGCACTCCACATCTGGAATTTCTCTGCGAACTTGGCGTTCTTCGCGTCTTTTAAAATCGGCTGTCGGATTCAATCAGGGAATCAACAATTCCTGCCCCGGACGAAGCACATTGGGATCGGCCAGGCGGTTGGCCGCCGCCAGTTGCGCCACGCTGACCCCATAGGCGCGGGCGATGGAGCTCAGTGTCTCGCCGCGGTTGACCTGATGGACACGGGTGGCTTTGGCAGCGGCGGTCCGCGCCTCCAGGGACGGCTGCGTTGACGCGGCACCCAACACCGAAAAACCATAATCAAACAACAGCCGCGCGTCGGTCCATTTGTTGGGGCTGTTAAGCAGGACCAGGTGAAGCTCCCGGCCGTTGCGAACGGCCGAGGCCGCATAGGTGTGCCGGGAGGCGTGCGTCCAACCCGTTTTGGCCGGACCCATGCCCTCATATTGGCCGAGCAGGCGGTTGTGGTTGCGTAACTGACGGCCGTTGGGGTGGGCCGCGGTGCGCAGGGTGAAATGCTGGGTGCCGCAGATGCGCGCCAGTTCGGGCACGGCCAGCATTTGCTGGAAAATGATCATCATATCGCGGGCGGTGGTGACTTGGCCCGCGGCGGGCAGGCCGTTGGGGTTCTTGAACACCGTGTTGTTGGCTCCCAGCTGGCGCGCACGGGCATTCATCATCCGGATAAACTCCTCGTGGGTGCCCGCAACATGCCTCCCGAGTGCCATCGCCGTGTCGTTGCCCGAACTGATCAACAGCGAGTGCATCAAATCCCGCACCGGCACTGACTCCCCCGGACGCAGCGGCACATGACTGGGTTCCACCCGTGTGTCCGAAGCTTCCACCCGCACGCTCCCCTTCATCGCCGTGTGTTCCCAGACCAGCAATGCGGTCATCAGCTTGACCGTGCTGGCCGGAGGGTAGCGGGCGTCCACGTTGCGCGCATAAAGAATCCGCCCGCTGGCCGCATCCATCAACAACACACCGCGGGCCTGCACCCCCGTGTCCACACCGGCACGGGTCGGGGCCGCCAGAACATCCTGGCAGGCGAGGGCGATCAACCCAGCCATAAATATCCATTTCACCATGGGGTTTTCATCGTAGCGCATCTCCACGATTTGTACACCCGTAAATCACAAAGTTCCATGCTTGACGACTCCGCAGGATTTCTTCCTAATGTGTGGCCCATGAAATCTTGGCAATTCCAGCTCAACACCGCGCTTGGCGGCCTCAGCCTGATCCTCGTGATCGTTGTGGTCATTCTCTCCCAGAACAACCGCGGTATTCAAAACGAACTTCAACAACAACAACAGGTCATCCAGCAGGGCCAACTCACCCAGCAGGTCGGCACCGCAATCGTCCGCGACATGGCCCAGCTCTCGTTGCGCAACCAGCGCGTCAAAGAACTGCTCGCCCGCCACGGCTACAATATCACCCAGCAGAATCAATAATCCCCATGAACGATTCCCAATCATCCTCCAGCTTTCTGCCGGTCCTTCTTCTGAACGTGGCCCTGCTCATCCTCCTCACATGGCAGGTCGTTCTGTCCGTCCAAACCCGCTCCAACACCAAGAGCATGGTGGAACAACGCCAGCAATTGGTCACCCAGTCCACCGCCCTCCAAGGCAACCTCGAACGCCTCGTCAACGACCTGCTCGAACTCGCCGAGACCGACAGCGACGCCCGCGCTGTGGTGGAAAAATACCAAATCCGCCGCAACAATCCCTGACCCAGGCGGCCCGCCCCGCGCGCGCCATGCAAATCCACATCGACGACACCCGCATCCGGGACCTCCGGCCGTTGATCCCACCGGCCATCCTCATGGAGGACCTGCCGCTGACGGATGACCTCGCTCCCCTGGTCGCCCGCGGGCGCCGCCACTTCGAGTCCATCTTTCGCGGCGAGGACCCGCGCCTGGCCGTCATCGTCGGCCCCTGCTCCATTCACGACCCCATCGCCGCCGAAGAATACGCCCGCAAACTCAAAGAGATCGCCGACCGCCACCAAGCCTCCCTTCTGATCATCATGCGGGTCTATTTTGAAAAACCTCGCACCGTCGTCGGCTGGAAGGGACTCATCAACGACCCCTACCTCGACAACAGCTTTCAAATCAACAAAGGCCTGAAAATCGCCCGCATGCTGCTTTTGGAAATCGCCAAAATCGGCCTCCCCGTCGGCACGGAATTCCTCGACACCATCGGCCCCCAATTCATTGCCGACCTCGTCTCCTGGGCCGCCATTGGCGCCCGCACCACCGAAAGCCAGGTCCACCGTGAACTCGCCTCCGGCCTTTCCATGCCCGTCGGCTTCAAAAACGGCACCGGCGGCAACGTCCAACTCGCCGTTGATGCCGTCCGCTCCGCCCGCCACGGACATTGGTTCCCCTCGGTCACCAAACAGGGCGTCGCCGCCATCTTCAACACCGGCGGCAACCCCGGCGGCCACATCATCCTCCGTGGCGGCGCCCGCACCGGCCCCAACTACGACGCCACCGCCGTCGCCGAGGCCCGCGCGCTCCTCGAAAAAGCCGGACTGCCCCCCTACCTCATGGTCGATTGCAGCCACGCCAACAGCAACAAAGACTACAAAAAACAGATTCAAGTCGCCGAAGACCTTGCCCAACAAATCGAAGGCGGCGACCGCTCCATCGCCGGCGTGATGCTTGAAAGCCACCTGAAAGAAGGCCGCCAGGACTACGTGAAAGAACAGGCGCTTTACGGCCAGAGCATCACCGATTCCTGCCTCGGCTGGGAGGACACCGAAGCTCTCCTTGATCGCCTCGCCACCGCCGCCCGCAAACGCGCCGGCATTCCGACCTGACCCGCCGCTTCCAGCACGCGTGGCAGCGGGCGGGGGCAGTTCCGCTCAGGCCGCGAACAGTCCGCCCGCCAACCCCGTGAGAGCACCGACAACGATCACCACGGCCGTCCCGATTCGGAAACGCTGCAGCGCGATAAAATAGACCGCCGCAAGGACCAGCGGCAGCATCTGTGCTCCCTCGGAAGGATGCATAAACGCCTGCCGTGCGAACCAGAGCGCCAAGTGGAAGATCACCCCCACCACCGCCGCCGTGACCATTGTCAAGGCGGTGGCCAGAACCGGCCGCCCGCTCAACCGCTCGATATGCGGCGCTCCAAGAAAGATGAAAAAATAACACGGCAGAAACGTCACCCATGTGGTCAGCAAGGCACCCAGCGTGGCGGCGGCCAGTGGCGACATCCCGCCGGGCTGGTTCCAGCCGCCGAGAAAACCGACAAATTGCAGCACCATGATGAGCGGACCGGGGGTGGTCTCGGCCAGCGCCAGGCCGGTCATCATTTCCTCCGCACCGAGCCACTGGTGGTTTTCAACGGCCTGTTGTGCCACGTAGGGCAACACCGCATAGGCACCGCCGAAAGTGACCAGCGCTGCCTTGCTGAAGAACAATCCCATCTGCGTCCACACACTGTCCCAGCCTGTCATAACGCCGCACACCAGCACCGGACTCCACCAAAGTGCCATGCAGACCAGGGTGACCTTGATCCACCGGCCCAGGACAGAACCGGTATGCGCATGCGCCGGAACCGAGGGTATATCCCCGACCGCCGCACAGCTTCCCCCACGGCAGTGCTCAGCCACACGCGGAACGCACCACCCCAGCACCAGCCCCGCCGCGGCGGCGGATAGAATGATCAGGGGAAACGGCACCCGGAAGAACCAGATGCCGACGAACGCCCCGCCCGCCACCAGCCATAACAGCGGATGGTGCAGCGTTTTTTTGCCGATGCGCAACACCGCTCCCAGCACGATGGCCAGCACTGCGGGCAACAACCCGGCAAACACCCCCGCCACCCACGAGACATCCCCGGCCTCCGCATAAATCCACGCCAGCAACCACAACAATAAAACCGACGGCAACAAAAACAGTGTGCCGGCCGCAATGCCTCCCCGGACGCCATGCATCCGCCAGCCTATGTAGGTGGCCAGCTGGTGGGCTTCCGGGCCGGGCAGCAGCATGGCAAAGTTCAGCCCATGCAAGAACTGCCGCTCGCCGATCCAACGGCGCTTTTCGACCAACTCCTCG
Organism: uncultured Blastochloridaceae bacterium; assembly: GCA_964617445.1. GTDB lineage: Bacteria > Verrucomicrobiota > Verrucomicrobiia > Methylacidiphilales > CAZTYG01 > CAZTYG01. The sequence continues at coordinate 516 of CAZTYG010000136.1, read as the reverse complement.
TGCAAAATGGAGATTTGTCCCGCGGGACCACCAAAGCTGATCCATCCAAATTTCCACCAGAACGCCAGCGCCTGGCGAAAACCCGGGCGCGGCCGGTCTGTCTCCGTCATAACCTCAAACGACATGTGCCGAAACTGTCAGGACACGCCCCCAAATGCAATGTCCGCCACCGGACTTTGATCTTGGCCGGACGCACCGGTTGGAGGACACTTGCCGCCGCGCCGCACATGCGGCGGCTTCCACCGCCCGGGTGGTGAAATGGCAGACACACAGGACTTAAAATCCTGAGAGGGCAACCTCGTGCGGGTTCGAGTCCCGCCCCGGGTAGCGGCTCACCGCCAACGGACACGGTGCGAAACCGGCTTGAGCTGCGCCGCAGTGAGCGGCGGCAATTCCGGCGGCGTCGGTGATGGGTGTAGTGCGCGCCAGACACGGGCCTGTTCGCACAGCGCGTCCCAACGCGGATGACCCGGATGCTCCGCCCGCACGATTTGGCGCAGGGTGCTGAGCCATTCA
>CAZTYG010000135.1:5650-5974 GCA_964617445.1 uncultured Blastochloridaceae bacterium | reverse complement strand
AGCGCTTCCACCCTGGTGTTCCTCACAAGGAACCTCTGCTCGATGGCATTGGTTGCACTTGCGGATAAAATTACGACACGGCTGTTGAAATCCGGCATTCCGGGACTTTTTTTCACAGCTTCTGAGGAGGATGGCGGGTGGTTGCTTTGCAGCATCGGTTTCCGGTGGGAAACAGGGGGGTGTAGAACTATTTCTCGAAAAGAAATTTCAGCACCTTGAGATTGGTGGTGATGGTTTTGGTGGCGCGGACGCGGGCCTCTTGGGTGCGCACGGGATTGCTCAGCGGGCCAGTGGTTTTCGCGGGTTTGACCGTTTCCCGTGTGA
>CAZTYG010000135.1:1475-5640 GCA_964617445.1 uncultured Blastochloridaceae bacterium | reverse complement strand
CCTTTTTTGTGTGCCGCGCTCATCGATTCATCAACTTAACACACCATAAGACGATGTTAAGGGGGGCGTTGATTCAGTTTTTTTTGTCCGGTTCGCTTTCGGGTTTTTCTTGTTCCTCATCTATGTCGGCACTTTCGACCGCGGCCAGCTCGGGGTCGGCGGCGGTTTCGGCGGCGGGCATCGGCCATTGGGACAGGAGAATTGCGAGCCAACGGAAGTCGGTGGTGTTTTCGAGCATGATTTTGAGGACCATGGTCAGGGGCACGGAGAGCAGCATGCCGATGGGTCCCCAAACCCATCCCCAGAAGACCAGGGAGAGGACAACGACGAGGGTGGAGAGGCCGAGGCGGCGGCCCATGAGGGAGGGTTCGACGATGTTGCCGAAGAAGACGTTGATGAAGAGATAGAGCAGGGATGTGGCGATGGCCTGGCCCCAGCCGAACTGGAGCAGGAGATCCTGCCAGCCGGTGTCGGGTCCAACTTCAATGCCGCCGGCGCCGAATTGGACCAGCGCCAAAAGGATGGCAGGCACGGCGGCGATGATGGAACCGATGTTGGGGATGTAGTTGAGGGCGAAAGCCAGGAGTCCCCAGAGAACCGGGAAGTCCAGCCCGATGATCCAGGTGCCGATACCCACGCAGATTCCTGTGGCGATGCTGACCACGGTTTTAATGATGAGGTATTGGAACACCTCGCGGGTGATTTTGAAAAAACGTCCGGGGTCCTGTTCGCTTTTGCCGAGGATGTAGCGGAGTTTGTCGGGAATACTGGAGGCCTCGCCGAGGGCGAAGATGATGATGAGAAAAACGAGGAAGCCGGTTGCGAGGACATCGACGATTTTTCCGAGTGTGCCCTGGGCGATGTTGACCAGAACGCGGGGGTTGATCAGATCGTCCACCATGGTGGTGAGTCCGGCGGTGGCCAGGCCTTTATCCTCCAGTGTCAGGGTCGTGGACTCGGCGATTCCCTGAAAGGTCTCGACATAACCCAGCATGCGTTCTTGAAAGTCGCTGACCGAGAAAATGATGAGCAGGATGATGATGGAAACCACCGCGACATTGACGAGAACGGCGGCGAGGGTGGCGACGAAGGATGGGAGGCCCTTGCTGTGGAGCCAGAAGACGATGGGAAAGCTCAGAAGGGCAAGAAAGATGGCCAGGGAAAAGGGCACCATGATGGGCGCGGCGTATTTGAGTCCGTAGATAAGTACAACGGCGGCGGCGGCAACGATGAGGATGTGGGCCCCGGGATTTTTATCGGTGGTGTCCAGCGGCGCGTTCACGGTGTGCACACTATGCCCGACGTCGGCGTTCCGTGGCAAGAACCCTGTATCGAGCGCGGCTCGTCAGACTGAAATTTTTGCCTGTTGGCGAATGACGGCCATGGCGGCGGCCAGTTTGCCGCTTTCCTCCCCGGTGAACGCGGGGGATTCCACGGCTGCGGTGGCCTCGGCGAACAACGCCTCGCTGCGTTCGTGCAGGGATTCGAGTGCACCGGATTTCAAAATGAGGTCGCGCAGTTTGAGCATGGTGGACTCGGTCCGGCGGGTGGCGCCGAGGCAAAGCTGCAAGAAGGAGCGGTCCACCTCGTTGAGGCGGTCGTAGGCCTCGCGCACCACCATGGTTTTCTTGCCCTCCATCAAGTCGTTGGAAGGGGTGGGATCGTCGTCGCGAAAGCGGCATTCCAGCAGGTCGTTCTGGATTTGAAAGGCGAGACCCAGTGGGGTGGTGATCTGGCGCAGCGCATCCTGTTTTTCAGCGGACGCGCCCGCCAAGATTGCCCCCATGACGCAGGGTGCCTCGAAGGTGTAGCGGGTGGTTTTGAGATAATACATCCGCTCGATGTCGGCGATGGTGACGCGGTCGATGTCGCGGACGCTGAAGAGGATGTCATAGATTTCGCCGCAGCCGGTGTCGGCCGAATATTGGAGGAAGGCGTCCATGGCGGCGTGGCGGCGTGCGGGTTCGAAGTCGGTTTGGTGCATGGCGCGGACGGCCATGGTGAAAACCATGTCGCCCATGACCATGGCGATATTTTCCCCGATGCGGCCCTGATCCTCATAGGGCGATAGCCGCCGGGCGGCCAGACGGTGGAATGTGGGCAGTCCGCGACGGGTTTCGGAGCGGTCGATCACGTCATCATGAATCAATATAAAGGAGTGCAACAATTCGAGCGCGGTGGCGCAATCCAGCACCGAGGGGTGGTTCAGGGGGCGGGTGCCGTCGAAGGCCCGGTAGCTGAGCATCAGCATGAGCGGCCGGATGCGCTTGGCTTTGCGACCGACGAACTCGCAGAGGTCGAAGTAGATGGGGTCAAACCATTCGCCGTAGGAGTAGCGGGACTTCTGGCGGGAGAAGTAGTCCTGCAGATGCCTTTCCAGGGCCGCCTGCGCTTGTTCTAGTTGATCGGAAGACATGGCGAATTAGAATTACGTTAATGGCATCGTTAGAAAAAGCAAATCCCGGCTGATTTCCGTCCTTGCCCGGCCGGGGCCGGGGATTAGAATGACCGCTTCATGACGGCCCCTGATCGTTTTGCACGAGCATGAGCGACTCCATTCAACACGAATGCGGCGTGGCCATGGTCCGTTTGCTCAAGCCGCTTTCTTATTACTACGAGAAATACGACACGCCACTCTGGGGTCTTTTCAAGCTCTTCTTGTTGATGGAAAAGCAGCACAACCGCGGCCAGGACGGCGCGGGGGTGGCGGCCGTGAAGCTCGATATGCCGCCGGGCGATCCCTACATCTTTCGGGAGCGGGAGATGAAGTCCAATCCGCTGGACCGCATTTTTGACGGCCTTTTCAAGTCGTATTACAAACTGGTCCGCAAAGGCATCGTTCACCCCGAGTTCGTCCAGAGTGTCAAACAGAACTTCGATTACGCCGCCGAAATCTATCTGGGCCACCTGCGCTACGGCACATCGGGCGGCTACAACATTTCCTGCTGCCATCCCTACTTCCGCCGCAGCAACTGGCCCACGAAAAACCTGGTCCTGGCTGGCAACTTCAACATTACCAACGACACCGAACTCAATACCGAGCTCATCGACCACGGCCAGCACCCCATCTTCAACACCGACACCCAGACCCTGCTGGAGGGCATTGGGTTTCACCTCGACCAGGAGCACGACGCGCTCTACCGCAGGTTCCGTGATGAGGGACTCAAGGGCGCGGATATCTCCGCAGCCATCAGCGAGCACTTGGACGTGGTCTCGGCCATTCGCGCCGCTTCGCACGCATGGGACGGCGGCTACTCGGTGGCCGGCATCATCGGCAACGGCGATGTCTTCGCCATGCGCGACCCCAACGGCATCCGTCCTTTCCATTATTTTGCCAATGACGAGGTCATCGCCTTCGCCTCCGAACGCGCCCCTTTGCTCACCGTCTTTGATCTCGAAGCCGATCAAGTTCACGAGGTCGGCCCCGGCTCGGTGATCGTCATAAAAAAATCCGGTGTGCTCACCGAATCCCCGTTCGCCCATCCCGCCCCCGCCCGCCCTTGTTCCTTCGAGCGCATCTACTTCTCCCGCGGCAACGACCCCGATATCTATCGCGAGCGAAAAAAACTCGGGGCCGCCCTCTGCCCGCAAATATTGGAAGCCATCGACAACGACTTCGACCACACCGTTTTCAGCTTCATCCCCAACACTGCCGAGACCGCCTACTTCGGCCTGCTGGAGTCCCTCCGCCTCGGACGTCGGCTCCAGGTGCGTGATCTCATTCTCGCCGCCGCGCGCGAGGGCAGGCTCGACGAGGCTTTTCTGGATCCCCTCATTATGCACGGCTGGCCGCGCGCCGAGAAAGTCGCCCACAAGGACATCAAACTGCGCACCTTTATCAGCCAGGAGCGCGATCGCAACCAGATGGCCTCCCACGTTTACGACATCTCCTACGGCACCCTCGGCCCGGATGACAACCTCGTGTGCATCGATGACTCCATCGTCCGCGGCACCACCCTGAAATACTCCGTCATCAAAATTCTCGCCCGCCTCAACCCCCGGAAAATCGTCATCGCCTCCACCGCCCCGCAAATCCGTTACCCCGACTGCTACGGCATCGACATGTCCCAGCTCGGTAAGTTCATCGCCTTCCAGGCCGCCATTGAATTGCTCAAAGAGCACGGCGGTGCCGAACTCATCCGCGAAGTCTATCAACTCTGCATCG
>CAZTYG010000135.1:0-1465 GCA_964617445.1 uncultured Blastochloridaceae bacterium | reverse complement strand
GACAAGGCCGACGTGGAGCTGCACAACCACGTCAAACGCATCTACGAACGCTTCTCCGCCACCCAGATATCGGCCAAAATCTCCGAGCTGGTCCGTCCCCGCAACATCGCCTGGCAGGGCGATCTGGTCCTCCTCTTCCAGACGGTTGAAAACCTCCATCATTCCCTGCCCAACCACAGCGGCGATTGGTATTTCACCGGGAACTATCCCACCCCGGGCGGACTGAAAGTTCTCAACCGCGCATTTCTCAACTACTACGAAAACTCCGAGTTGCGCAGCTACTGAACGACATGACGACCGGGGAAGCCACCTTCAAGTCCCTGCTTTGGTCCGCCACCGCCGCCATTTTTCTGGCTGCCACCGCCGTCAACAGCTTCGTTCTCAGGGATCCCGCGCGACTCGACCTCACCGTCTGGACCTGGGCCGTTGCCACATGCATTTTATTGGCTCTGGCACCGGTCGTTTTTCTGGCAGGTGGCACCCCCGGACCCGCCCGGACCCGCGCCGCGATCTTGCGCGTCCGCTCCACCGCATGGCCCGCATGGGCGGCGGGCACCGCCGCATGTTTTATCATCCTCCGTGCCGACCCCTCCCAGATCATGCGTATGGATGTCTATTTCCCCTTCATCTGGCTCGCCGCCCACGGCGTCGGCCTGCTCACCGCCTCCCGTTTCAGCCCCTCCTGTTCCGCCGCAGGGTGGATATGCTTTCTCTCCGCCCTGATCTACGGAGTTTTTGTCTTTCATCTGCCATGGCTGCATCAGAACTTGGTCTATTTTACCGGTGCCACCCTTGCCGCCGCTCATGCGGCCGGCGCATGGCGCTGCTGGACACGCGGCCCGGCCACAGAGGAAACCACTTCTCTTTCCGCGCATTTGTAGTTAAATTCCCTGCATGAGCACTCAGTCCGACACCAACGCACGTGTCTTGATCATCGAGGACGATCTGGCCCTCACCCGCCTGCTCCAGCTCAGCCTGGACGCAGCCGGATACGAGGTGGAGGTCCATGACGACGGGGAACGCGGACTGGAAGCCGGCCGGACCGGCGCTTTCGACGTCGTGCTTTGTGACATCCAGTTGCCCACCCGTAACGGTCTGGACATCACCCAACAGCTCCACGATGCCAATCCCCTGCTGCCCATCATCGTCATGAGCGGCTATGCCACCAGCGCCAATGCCATCGAGGCCACCCGCAACGGTGCCTACGACTTCCTCATCAAACCCTTCTCATTGGAGGAACTTAATCGCGTCATCAACCAAGCCGTCCGCACCCGCGCCCTTCAGAGCCGCAAAGTTTCCGTCGAGGCCGGCCCCGATGATTCCGACAAAGAGGCCATCATCGGCGGCAGCCGTGCCATGCAGGACATTCTCAAACAGATCGGACGCCTTGCCGCCAAACCCATCAACATCCTCCTGCAGGGCTGTCTCCGCCGTCTCGAGTTCCCGGCGGAGGAACTCCGTCGTC
>CAZTYG010000134.1:0-6009 GCA_964617445.1 uncultured Blastochloridaceae bacterium | reverse complement strand
GGAACTGCTGCACGCTCAGCTCGTGGGCGGGTCCGAAGGTGCCGATGCCCGCGTGCTGGACCACATCAACCAGCATCCCTACACCCAACTACTCTACGTTTCCTGCAACCCGGCGACCCTGGCCCGCGACGCGCGCGCATTGGGGGCGGGTTGGAAACCGGTCATGTTCCAGCCGTTGGACATGTTCCCCCGCACCACGCACATTGAGTGCCTTGCGCATTTCCAGCGCGCGTGAAGGTCCGCCGCCGCAGCGCATCCATGGCGGTCGGTTTTCAACAAAAGCCACCGCAGGCTGCCCGGTAAAAGAAGGGTTGCGGGATCAATGGTGGGGTTCTACGTTTCAGGCCTGCCAACCAACGACCCCAACCCACAGGAGATATGACCATGAGCAGCCTGAACCAACTCGATCAGTTGAAACAATACACCAAAGTTGTCGCCGACACCGGCGATTTCGAGTCCATGAAAGCCTATGAGCCGATGGATGCGACGACCAACCCCTCGCTGATCCTCAAGGCGGTGCAAAAGGATGAATACAAGCCGCTGCTGGACAAGGCCATGAAAGACAACAAGGGGGCCGCCGCGGGCGATGTGATCGACCAAGTGTTGATCTTGTTCGGCTTGGAAATTCTCAAGATCGTTCCGGGACGGGTTTCGACCGAAGTGGACGCGCGTTTGTCTTTCGATGTGGATGCCACGCTGGAGAAGGCCCGCCACTTGATTTCATTGTATGAAAAGGCCGGGATCAAGCGCGAGCGGGTGCTGATCAAAGTGGCCTCCACTTGGGAGGGGATCAAAGCGGCGGAAGAGCTGGAGAAAGAGGATATCCGGTGCAATCTGACCCTGCTGTTTTCATTCGCCCAGGCGGTGGCTTGCGCCGAAGCGGACGTGCAGCTCATTTCCCCGTTTGTCGGGCGCATCTACGATTGGTACAAGAAGGCCGAGGGCCGGGACTACCAGGGCGCGGAAGATCCCGGCGTGCAGTCGGTCCAGAAAATCTACAACTACTACAAAAAATACGGCTACCAGACCGAAGTCATGGGCGCCAGTTTTCGCAATTGCGGCCAGATTCTGGAATTGGCCGGGTGTGATTTGTTGACCATCAGCCCCAACCTCCTGCAAGAACTGAAGGACGGAAGCGGCGCCGTGGAACGCAAGCTGGCCCAAGAGGCGGCCAAGGCCTGCGATTTGGAAAAAATCACCCTCGATGAGAAGGGCTTTCGCTACCTGCACAACGAAGACGCCATGGCCACCGAAAAGCTGGCCGACGGCATCCGCCTCTTCGCCGCCGACGCCATCAAGCTGGAAACGATGATCGAATCAGCCTGACGTCGACGACGAGTTCGCGCGAGACGGAGGAGTGTATCCTTTTTTTGTCAGGTGAAGATGCCGACGTTCTTGAACTGGTGTTGGGGGAGGACGGCGGCGAGGTTGGGATTGCCCAGGTGGGAGGAAACGATCTCGGCCAGCACGTCGCGGAAGTCGATGGTGTGGTTGAGGTCGCGGCGCTGGTAGAGCTGGTCGGGGGAAAGTCCGGGCCACTCGGTGAGCACTTTCGGGTGGCTGCGGCGCTGGATCGGACCGCCCACCATGAGCATGGCGTTGGCCCAACCATGGTCGGTCCCCTGGGTGCCGTTCTCGGCGGCGGTGCGCCCGAAGTCACTCAAAGTAACCACCAACACGTCGTCCATTTTCGATCCAAGGTCGCGGGTGAAGGCGGCGATGGACTCGGTCAGGGTGCGCACAAGGTTGGCGAACTGGCCTTGGTTGCCGCCCTGATTGTTGTGGGTGTCCCATCCTCCGAGGCCGACTTCAGCGACTTCCAGGCCGACTTCAGCCTTGATGAGGCGGGCAATTTCTCTCAGTCGGCGTCCGAGGTGGTTGTCGGGATAACCGGCGGTATCGGTGTCTTTTTGTTCGTGAAGTTTTTTGAGCAACTCGATGCCCTCGAGTGTGGTGCCGCCGGACTGGGAGAGAAGGTCGCGGGCGTCGCCGGTGTGGGCTTCAGGAATGGCGCGGTAGGCGTGTTCCAAAGCGGCCTTGATGGTGGCCTCGTCGGTGCGCATATCGGGCAGGGCGAGGTCAGACAGGCCACGAATGGCATAGGCAGGAGCCTTGCCGTGCAGGATGCGTGGCAGGCTGTCGCCGATGGAGACAGCACGCAGGGCACCGTGGCCCTCGGAGGTGGCCAGGTGGCGGTTGAGCCAGCCGTCGGAGTGCAGGGTGTTGCCGGCCATGCCGGTTTCCCATGTGTCCTGCTCCTCGAAGTGGGATCGGGTATTGCGGTCGTAACCCACAGCCTGCAACGCCAGGGCGTGGCCGGACTGGAACAGCGGCATCAGGGCGTCGCCCGCCGGATGCAGTCCGAAGAATCCGTCCAGATCCAAGGCGCCGTTGTTTTGGCCCGGCCGGGCAATGGCCAGTGAGCGGCGCAGCTTGTAATATTCCTCGTCGCTGTAGGGCACCACCAGATTCAGGCCGTCCACCCCGCCACGCAGAAAGATGACCACCAGTGTTTTGTTGGATTTGACGGTTGCCGGGGACGCGGACGGCGCGCCGGCTTCCGCGAGCAAGTTGTATGGTGATATTCCACAATAAACGGCCACCGCGCCGGTGGATTTGAGAAAGTAACGGCGGGACATGTTCATGGTGTACTCCTTGGTTTGGATTCGGCCGGGCGGCGATAACGGCGATTACGCTTTGATGCTATCATCTCACCGGACCGTGTCCACTGCGCATGTGCGGCGAAGATTGACCTTTCCCCCTGTGGGACCTAGTTTTTTCCCCTTCGCATGGACTACAAGAGCACACTGAACCTGCCCAACACCGGATTTCCGATGCGGGCAGGACTGCCCCAGCGCGAGCCGCTGCTGTTGAAAAAATGGCAGGACGACGATCTTTACGGTCAAATTCAGAAGAAACGCGCGGGGGCCGATCCGTTTATTTTCCACCTCGGCCCGCCCTTTGCCAATGGTGACGCCCATATTGGCCATGTGCTCACGTTCACTTTGAAGGACATCGTGGCGAAGGCCCGCAACATGCTTGGTGATCACGTCCCTTTCATCCCCGGCTGGGATTGCCATGGCCTGCCGATCGAGCATCGCGTGATGAAAGACTTGGGCGACCAGGGCGGCGACCCGGTCATGATCCGGGAGAAGAGCGCGGAGATGGCACGCAAATATATCGCCATCCAGAAAGATCAATTCCGCCGCCTCGGTGTCGTAGCCGATTGGGAGAATCCCTACATCACCATGGATCCGGCCTACGAGGCCGACGTGCTGCGTTCCTTCGCCGCCATCGTCGGCAAGGGTCTTGTTTATCAGGGCCTTCGTCCGGTCTATTGGAGCACGGGCTGTCAGACGGCGCTGGCTGAAGCCGAGGTCGAATACCAACCCAGAACCGATCCGGCCGTCTTCGTGAAATTTTCGCTCACCGACGAATCCGCAGATCAACTCGGAGTCCCCCGGGGCACATCGCTGCTCATATGGACCACCACACCTTGGACCCTCCCCGCCAACCTTGCCGTCGCTGTCTCCGGCTCATTGCATTACGGACTCTACCAACACGATGGTGCCCACATCCTTCTGGCCAACGAGACCGCCCCCAGGATTCCCGGTCTCGCCCCCGGTGCCGCGCCGGTCCGCAACATCGAAGGTGCCGCGCTCACCGGCCTCGAATACCGCCATCCCTTTCTCGACCGCACCGGGAGGGTTTTTCCCGCCGACTTCGTTACCGCTGACGCCGGCAGCGGGCTGGTCCATATCGCCCCCGGCCACGGCTCCGACGACTACCAACTCGGCCTCCAACACGGCCTGGAAGTGCTCTCCCCGGTGGATGACCGCGGCTGCCTCACCGCCGAGTGCGGTGTGCCCGCGCTCACCGGCCAATACGTTTTCAAAGCCAATCCGCTGGTCATTGATCTTCTCAAAGAACGCGGCGCCTTGTTTGCCGAAGAACCCTGCGTCCACGATTACCCCCACTGCTGGCGCTCCAAAACACCGATCGTATTCCGCTCCGTCACCCAGTGGTTCATCAAGGTCGATTCCTTCCGCCAACAGGCGCTGGACGAGATTGAAAAAGTCCGCTGGATTCCTGCCTGGGGCAAGAACCGCATCTCCGGCGCCATTGCCAATCGCCCCGACTGGTGCATCTCCCGCCAGCGCAGTTGGGGCATCCCCATTCCTGCCTTCTACGACGCCGACGGCCGCCCCGTGCTCAACGAAAAGCTCGTGCTCGACTTTGCCGCGCTGGTGGAGAACGAGGGCACCGACGTCTGGTTTCGCTCCACCGCCGACCAACTCGCGTCCCGCCTCGGCCTGCCCGCCGGACTCCAGAAAGGGCGCGACACTCTTGATGTCTGGATCGACTCCGGTTCCAGCCAGGCCGCCGTGGTCAAAAAACGGCTCTCTTTCCCCGCCGACCTCTATCTCGAAGGAAGCGACCAGCACCGCGGCTGGTTTAACTCCTCGCTCTCCCTCTCCGTCATGGTTCATGGCGTTGCGCCCTACCGCAGTGTGCTCACCCACGGCTTCATCGTTGATGAACAGGGACGCAAATACTCGAAGTCCAGCGGTGCCACCGACTCCAATACCCTCATCCGCGAGCACGGTGCCGACGTTCTCCGCCTCTGGGTCGCCAGCCAAGACTATACCAACGACGTTCCGTTCTCCAAAAACATCGTATCCCGCGTCGCCGACACCTACCGCTCCATTCGCAACACCCTGCGCATCCTCCTGGCCAACCTCGAAGGTTACGACCCCGCCGCCGATCGTGTCGCCGACGCCGAGCTCACCGAAATCGACCGCTTTCTCCTCTTCCGCCTCCATGAACTCATTCGCGCCGTCCGAGTGGCTTACGAGGCCTACGAATTCCACCAGGTTTACCACCTCATCAACCGCTTCTGCGCCGTTGATCTCTCCGCCCTTTATATTGATGTCCTCAAGGACCGCATGTATTGCGACGCCCCCGACAGCCCGCGCCGCCGCTCCGCCCGCACCGTCATGCACGAGACCCTCGACGCACTCTGCCGGCTGCTCGCCCCCGTCATTCCCTTCACCACCGAAGAGGCGTGGCAGCATCTCGACGGCTCCTTCTCCGACGACTCCCCCGCTCTCGTCCGCGAATCCGTCCACCTCCAGACCCTGCCCGAAGCCCGCGACGTCCCCGTGCCCGAAGGTTTCGCCGACCGCTGGGAAAAACTTGTCGCCCTGCGCACTGCCGCCAATGAAAAACTCGAACAACTCCGTCGCGATAAAACCATCGGCAAAAGTCTGGAGGCTCGCCTCCTCATCACCGGTTCTGAACTGGCCGCCGCCGATGCTCCCCTGCTCGAAGAGCTTCTTATCGTCTCCGCTGTGGAGCTCCGCGACGGCGAAGACCTGACCGTGGAAGCCCTTCCCCACGACGGCAAAAAATGCGCCCGTTGTTGGAAATACTTCCCTGAACTCGGATCCGACCCCGCCCACCCCGAACTTTGTCCGCGATGCACCGCCGCCGTCTCCCGTTTCGTCGAACCCGCAGGGGCCGTCTGACATGAGTTCCTTGTGCCGACGACTTCCCCGCTGGTATGCGTGGGCGCTGCTCAGCGGTATCATCATTTCCGACCAGCTCACCAAACACTGGTTTCTTCAACACTTCCATTATCCCGGCCAGAGCCGCGAAGTCATACCCGGCTTCTTTCATCTCACCTACGTCACCAACGACGGAGTTGCTTTCGGCATGTTCCAAGGCGGCAACCGGATCATGCTCGTCATCGTCCTCCTCCTGCTCGCCTTCAGTGTATATTACGTCCGCAAACTTGACTGGCGCAGGCCGGAATTCGGGGTGCTGGCGGGACTCATCGGCGGTGGTGCCACCGGCAACATCATCGACCGCCTCCGCCACGGCCATGTCGTGGACTTTCTTGATTTTAACCTTGGTATCATGCGCTGGCCCGCCTTCAACATCGCCGACGCCGCCATCACCTGCGCCACCGCCTGGATATTAATGCGTATCCTCACCGGCGCCTGCGGG
>CAZTYG010000133.1:5712-6013 GCA_964617445.1 uncultured Blastochloridaceae bacterium | reverse complement strand
ACTGCGTCATTGTCGTCCGATCCAGTAAGAATATCAAAGAGTAAGCGGCTGTCGCTGTCTCCATACGTAGCAAGTTCCGTCGCATCGCTTCCTCCGCTGGCCTGCAGGATGGTCGGCCATCTGCCGTATTCGGTTTCATAACTGGTGAGGGCGACGCGGAGCTGTTGGACCATGGCACCGGCTTTGGCGCGGTTGGCGGCATTGATGGCGGCTTGAAAGCCTGGGAAGGCGAGGCCGGCGAGGATGGCGATGATGGTGATCACCACCAGCAATTCAACAAGGGTGAAGCCGTGGCGGCTTG
>CAZTYG010000133.1:0-5702 GCA_964617445.1 uncultured Blastochloridaceae bacterium | reverse complement strand
TGGTCATATTCACAATTTAAGCGCGATTGGGTGGGTGGCAATGCTGAAAACGGGTGAACCAGTCCGGGTGAGACTGGCTGGTCAAGGGGTCATCAAAGAGGCAAAAGGGGCCGGACCTCAGGGAGCGCGTTTATCGAGTTCGACTTCAAGGCGTTCGGCGACCCACTGCTTGAGCATGCTCTGGTAGTTGAGGTAGCGCTGGCCAGCGAGGCGTTTGAGGCGGGCGAGCATGCGCGGGTCCATGCGCAAGGTGATGGTGGTGGACTCGGTGCCGCTGCCCTTGAAGCAGGCCTCGTGCATCAGACGGCCGTCGAGTTGATGGGTCTGCCAGTATTTGCGCTCCTCATCCTGGGAGGCGAAAGCGGGGATGTCGTTCCAGTCCTTGATGGTTTCCATCACAAATATTCCCGGGTTTTGCGGTTGTAGTAAAATTGCTCTTCTTCCGTCATTTCGCGGGCGACGAGGACACGAATTTGTTTGCCGTTGCTGCTGTAAACCGAGAAGACGCCGCGGTTGCGAAGTGTCATGCCGAGGCAGAAGAAGCGGCTTTGTTCGGCGATGGGGCCGCGGTCGGGCAGGAGACGGACGCTGAAAGGGTCTTCGTAGGTTTCCGCGACTTCCTCCGGGGTTACCCCCTCCGCGTCGAATGCTGTCCAGTCAAAATCCATGCGATATCACTCCGGTTTGATGTGCTGCTGATTTCCAATCATGTCGGAACACATGGGGAAGCATAGCCAAAAGCGCGGTAAAACAAGAAAAAGTAATCCGCTCACAAGCGGCAGATGAGCAGTTCGCGTTCGTAAACCATTTCTTTGGGCAGGCGTTCATGGAGTTTGAGGAAAAGCTCCTCGTGCTGGAGGGTTTTATGGCGCCACACCTCGCGGTCGATGTGCATAAGTTCGTTCCACTGTTCTTTGTCGAGCGGGAGTCCGGTCCAGTCGATGTCCTCGTAATGGGGAATCCAGCCCAGGGGGCTTTCTTTCGAGACACCGCGGCCATGGACGCGGTCCACGACCCACTTGAGGACACGCATGTTTTCGCCGAAGCCGGGCCAGAGGAAACGGCCATTGCGGTCTTTGCGGAACCAGTTGACATGAAAAATGCGGGGGGTTTCTTCGATGCGTTTGGACATGTTGATCCAGTGGCGGATGTAGTCACCCATGTGGTAGCCGCAGAACGGGAGCATCGCGAAGGGGTCACGGCGCACCTGGCCGATTTTACCGAAGGCGGCGGCGGTCATTTCGGAGCCCATGGTGGCACCAATATAAATGCCGTGGGTCCAGTTGTAGGCCTGAAAGATCAGGGGGACGTGTTGCATGCGGCGTCCGCCGAAGATGAAGGCGCTGATGGGAACACCATCGGGGTCCTCCCAGGATGGGTCCAGGCAGGGGCAGTTGACGGCGGGTGCGGTGAAACGGGCGTTGGGGTGGGCGGCTTTTTCGGAGGAACCGGGGTCCCACGCGCGGCCTTTCCAGTCGATGAGTTTTCCCTTGGGAGGTTCGGGCGTCATATCCTCCCACCAGACGTCGCCGTCTTCGGTGAGTGCGCAATTGGTAAAGATGGCGTTTTTGGCACAGCAGGCCATGGCGTTGGGGTTGGTCTGCTCATTTGTGCCGGGGGCGACGCCGAAGTAGCCGGCTTCGGGGTTGATCGCGTGCAACTTGCCGTCGGGTCCTGGTTTGATCCAGGCGATATCGTCGCCGACGGTGGTGATTTTCCAGCCTTGTTTGGCGAGGCTGGCCGGAGGGATGAGCATGGCGAAGTTGGTCTTGCCGCAGGCGCTGGGGAAAGCAGCGGCGACGTAGGTCTTGCGGCCGTGCGGATCTTCGACCCCGACGATGAGCATGTGTTCGGCCATCCAACCCTCGTCGCGGGCCATGCAAGAGGCAATGCGCAGAGCAAAGCATTTTTTCCCAAGCAAGGCGTTGCCGCCATAGCCGGAACCGTAGGACCAGATTTCGCGGGTTTCGGGGTAGTGGACGATGTATTTGTTGTCGGGATTGCAGGGCCACTCGGAGTCCTTCTGGCCGGGCTGGAGCGGGGCGCCGACGCTGTGGACGCAGGGCACGACGAATTTGTCGCCCTTGTCGATTTCTTGGAACACGCGCTGCCCCATGCGGGTCATAATGCCCATGTTGACGACGACATAGGGGGAGTCGGTGAGTTGGATGCCGATGTGGGAGATGGGGGAGCCGATGGGGCCCATGCTAAACGGAATGATAAACATCGTGCGGCCCCTCATGCAGCCGTCGAACAAGGGTTTAAGCGTTCGGCGCATCTCACGCGGGTCCATCCAGTTGTTCATGGGACCGGCGTCGTTTTTGCTCAGCGAACAGATGAAGGTGCGGTCCTCGACGCGGGCGACATCGGAGGGATCGGAGCGGAAGAGGTAGCTGTTGGGGCGCTTTTTGGAGTTGAGCTTCACCGCCATGCCGGAGGCGGTCATCTGGTCGAAGAGTTGTTGTTTTTCCTCCTCGGAGCCGTCACACCAATGGATGCGGTCCGGTTGGGTGAGGTCGGCGATTTTCTGGACCCATTTGACGAGATTCTGATTGTTGGTTTTGCCGTTGCCGGTGTGGGGAATGTTCATGCGGGTCCTTCTATTGCTTCATGAATGATGAAAGTGTCTGACATTAGAAATATTAATGCAAAGACATGTTTCAACGCAAGTGAATTTATGGTTACGAAACCAGAAGCGAGAACCCTGCCGGGCATAGGGTGAAATATTCATGAAAATCTCGATTGGAAACGGTGGGGGAACACGCTAGAGCAAGGATAGGAGAGTACTTGAACGAACAGTTTTTGCATATGATGGAATGGATGGTGAGCCCCAACGGGATCGCGGTGATCTTCTTCGCATCGGCTCTGTGGCTGGCATTCTGTGGATTTCTGGCGATGGCCACGGGGTGGCGAACCATCAGCCGGGTGTTCGCCTGCAGCCGGGTGCCGCGGGGTCGGAGGTATTATCTCGCATCAGTGGGCATCGGCAGATCCGAGTTCCGGTTTTTGTATCCCATGCTGTGTACGGTGACGGTCACTCGTGACGCGTTTTTCATCGAGCCGCTTTTTTTTCTGCCCTTCCATCGCCGCCTGCGCGTGGGGGTGAGGTCGGTGGTCCAATGCGAGCACATCTGGTTCGGTTACAGTTTCAAGCTGGTGGAGCTGCCCGCGCAAATTCGTTTGTATGGCGCGGCGGCGCGCAGGGTGCGGCGGCAGTTGCACATACGCAACAACATTCCGCCGGAGGATGTGGCCAGCTCGTTGGACATGGGCTGAAATTGCGCTTGATCCCGGTTGGGTGCTGCGGCACTTTGTTACGTCCAAGCGCTCGTGGCGGAATGGCAGACGCGCTAGTTTCAGGTACTAGTGGGTAACACCGTGGAGGTTCGAGTCCTCTCGAGCGCAGGTTTTTTCAATTGCTGCGATCCAGCATATACGAGGCGATGGCTTCGAGAATTTTTCCTTTGGGTCCGAGCGGGCGGAGGCTTGCTTTGGCCTTGCGCGTGAGGCGTGAGGCTTCTTTGCGCGCTCCTTCCAACCCCATGAGCGCGGGATAGGTGGCTTTTTCAGCGGCGAGGTCCTTGCCGGCACTTTTACCGAGTTGGGCGCTGGTCTGAGTGATGTCGAGAATGTCATCGATCACTTGGAAGGCGAGGCCGAGAGTGTTGCCAAAGGTGGTGACGGCCTTGAGTTGGTCCGGGGTAGCGTTGGCGGACATGGCGCCGAGACGGAGGGAACAAGTGATGAGGGCGGCGGTTTTGCACTGGTGAATGTAACGAAGGAGAGGAAGGGGAATTTTTTTGCCCTCGCATTCCAGATCGACCACCTGGCCGGCAATGAGGGCTTTGCTGCCGGCGGCGGCGGCAATTTCCTGGATGACATCGGCGGTTTTGTAGCGGGGCCAGCCGGGCACACGGGAGGCGATCGCGAAAGCCTCGGTGAGGAGGGCGTCGCCTGCCAGGACGGCGATGCCCTCGCCAAAGACCTTGTGGGAGGTGGGTTTGCCGCGCCGCAGGTCGTCGTCGTCCATGCACGGGAGGTCGTCATGGATGAGGGAGTAGGTGTGAATGCATTCCACGGCGCAGGCCAGCGGCATGGCGTCGGCCGGGCGTCCGCCGAGGCTTTCAGCTGCGGCGAGGCAAAGCACGGGACGGAGGCGCTTGCCACCGGCCATCAGGCTGTAATGCATGGCGCGGTGAATGGTGCCCGGACGCGCGGCGGGTGGCGGGATGGCGCGCTTGAGTTCTTTTTCGATGCGGGCCTGCCGGTTTTTCCAATACGCTTTGATTTCCACGGGTGGGTATATTCAAGACAGGCGCGCCGCTTGGCAAGCCCCGGCTTGTCGGGACGCAACGGAATGCTAGCGTGAACCGGTGATCAGGATTCGATATGGCGGGGCGGCCTTGTGCGTAATGCTAGCATGCATGCTGACCCCATCCGTGGCGGTGGCCAACCCGGTACGCCGGGAGGTACCGCCGCCCCTGATTCACTCCGACAGCCGGTCGTTTCCCATCCGTGTTTCAACCCCCGATATCCTGGTCAACGCCGAGATTCTGCGCTTGGTTGAGGACAGCTGGCGGGGGTTGGAGCGTGTCCTGGGACCATTGGAAGCCCCCTCGGGGACCCGCTTTGTGTTTTATTTCCTGCCGGTGGAGGGGAGTGGCGCGTGGGACGGAGTGGTTTATCCTCGTTCGCTGGTCTATGGGCGTAACAGCGTGGAATTCCGTGTGTTCATCGCTGATGATCCCAAGCGGTATCCGCGTCCGGTGGTGCGCACGGCTGTGCTGGCTTATTTGCAGTGGGTGGTGTGGCGAGAACGCACCGACCGGTTGGCGGGAGGCGAGGTTCCGGACCCGCCTTTCTGGTTGTGGGAGGGGGTTACTGAGGCGACGATGCACCGTCGTCATCGGGATTGGCAGCAGGTGGTGTGGCGTCTCAGCCAGCGTGATCGATTGCCCGCGCTGATCGAGGTGCAGCAATGGCAGGAAGCGGGCGGGGATGTAGTGGAAGCTTCGGCGCGTCGTGCGGTGGCGTATTGGCTGGTCCGGCATGTGGCACAGACACCCGCTGAGCAACAGAGCATCAGATTGTGGCTGGAGGGAACAGCGGAAAACTCGCTGAGGACATATTGGCCGGACCGGATGGAAACCGAAATATGGTGGCGACAGGTGGCGGGACTCAGCGAGCGGAGCGAAATTCCGGTTGCGGGTTGGGAGGAAACCGCGCGGGCCCTGCAGGCGCAGCGTTACTTTTCTTTCTATGACCCCGAATCAGAAAAGCGGTTGATCTATGATGTGCTGGACCTGCCCGAGCTGGGCAAGCCGCTCAAGTCGGTGGAACTGGTCGAATGGCAGGAGAGGGTGATCAACATTCAATTGGCCAGTCATTGGTTGTGGCAGCCGGTTGTCGGTAATTATTTGATTGCCGTCGCCGAATGGTCCGCGGGCCGTCATGCGCGGTACGCGGAGCGGCGGGATGAAATCATCGAAAAAACCCGGGAAATGGAGCGCATGCGGCGCGGGGTGGGGGACCTGATGGACTGGCTGACGGTGAATTATGAGATCGGCGACAGTCCGGATGGGCGGGGACGCTACGCGGAGGTGGTCCGCGAACTGAGGGAAGAGCGGGAGCGGCTGCGTGAAGAATGGCAAGTGCGGGATCCCTGACACTTGCGATAGCGTGAGGGCGGTGGGCGACCGACG